>NZ_JBHSLC010000081.1:31926-144672 GCF_042657465.1 Azospirillum himalayense
GCCGGTCGGGCCGGTCTTCAGCAGGGCGTTGGTGGCGGCGTTCGCGGCGGCGATGGCAGCGGCCATGCGCCGGGCGATGGCGTTCTTGAACTCCTCCAGGCTGGTCACGACCATCTGGAGCTTCGTGTCGTCGGGCTCGGACGATTCGAGGATGGAGCGCAGGGCGGTGTAGAGGGCGTCGTTGAAACGCCACCAGTCCTGCATGGCGAGTTCGGCGGGCAGCACCTGACCGAAGGTCTTGGCGTCGTCTTCATCGGACTTCGCCAGGGCGCCGGCGCCGGCGGCGAAGGCGTCGGTAGCCTTCTTGACCTCCGTGGCGCCGATGGACTTGGCGTCTGCGACGGCCTTGGCGATGCCGGCATAGAGCCCGACCGGCGGATTGGCGACGCCCTTGAACAGGTCGGCCATGATGTCGGTGACCGACTTCGCCAGCGGATCGGCGACGGGCACGGTCTGGGGGATGGCGAGCGGCGCAGCCTTCGCGACGGGCGGCTTCTGGGACGCGCAGGACCCGGACTTGGTGCAGGCGTCTTTGGTGGTGCAGTCGGGGCAGGTGGTGAAGGCGGGCGGCGTGCCGGCCTTGTTGACGGGATCGCCCGTGCTACCGGGCGACGCCCCACCTGGGGCGGGGGTGCTCATGGGGTTGGCCTCGCTGGTGGTGGATGGGGAGGGGGAGGGCGGACCGGCGCCGGTGTCCGCCTTGTGGAGGGCGACCGTGGCGCCGGGGTTCATCCCGCGCCGACAGACAGCGACTTCGCCGATGGTCATGTTCGAGAGGTTGGCGACGGGCTTGTCCGGCATGGGCTAGCCTCATTGGGGAGAAGGGCAGGGGAGGCGGAACGCAGAAAGGCCGCTCGGGCGGGGTGCCCGGCGGCCTGTCGGTGGAGCGGTGATGCGGAGCGGATCAGCCCGCGGCGGGCGTCCTGGTGCCGGTGCCGCCGATGCTGAAGGAGACGTAATTCCCGGCCTTGATCTCGGCCCACACCTTGTCGTCGGTGATGTAATAGCCGCCCCACCAGCCGACGCAGTGGAGGTCCATCACGGCGGGGATTCCCATGGCGATCAGGCTGGCCACCATCGCCTGCTGCTTCTCCAGCGTGAAGACGCAGGACTCCACGAGCTTGCCGACGCCGATCAGGACGTGGGTGTCGGAGGCGACGCGGGCGTTCAGAACGTGCCCATAGGCGGCGGGCTCCAACTCGTCCGGCGCGATGCGGTCGCCCTCCCGGTCGGTGACCGGCTGGCCGTCGATCTCCACGATGCTGAACCAGCCGAAGACGAGGCGCTGGTCGTCATCGACCTTGCAGATGTTGGCCGACAGGATGAACCGGTCAGCGGTGCCCGCGCCGGCCCCCTTCGACACGCCGTCGGCGCCGGGCTGTTCCTGCTGGTCATCCGGCTTGCCATGGACGGACCAGACCACCTTGCCGCTGGGTTTTGTCCGGCGCTCCGCCTTGGCCTTCTTGGTGACGGCGGGCCAGTAGATCGTCTCCAGGTCCTCCGGGTAGCCGTCTCCGAAGTTCACGATGATGGTCTTGCTCTTCGGCACCACGAAGGCGACTGTGCCGGATGCCGGCCCCTTGTCGGTGAAGCGGTCATCATCGAAGTCGATCAGGTCGCCGACCGCGGGGATCGTGGCGGCGGCCTTGGTGATATCCGACGTGGGCGTGGTCACCACCTCCACCTTCGCCGCATCCAGGCCCCGGTACATGCCGCAGATGCTCGGCGTCAGCCACTCGACAGCCAGCGCGACCTTCCCGGTGTTCTCGCCCTCCTGAACGATCCAGGAGGCGATGACTTCGCCCAGTGCATCACCGACCTGTTCCAAGAACCAGTTGTCGGCCCGGTGCTCCTCCTTCACCTTGACCAGCGTGCCGGGCGCCACCGGCAAGTCCGCCTTCAGCACGTTGGTGACCGGCGTCAGGTCGGCGAAGCGAACCGCCTTCTCGACCTCTCCGCGCAGCCACGCGGCGGCGAGGTCATGATGCCCGTCCGCGATGTGCAGCCGACCGGGCTCCAACATGACCACGATGGGCTCGTGGCCACCACCGCCGTTCTCCACCTTCGCCATCACCTTCCCGGTGTCCACCCGGTTTTGCATGGCGAGGAGCTGGTCTAGCTTCACGGGCTGGAGCGGCCAGCGCTCCCGGTCGGTCAGGACGCCGAGGAAGCGCGGCACCTGATCGGGGCGGAGCCGGGCGAACACCGTCTGGTCGTAAGGGAAGGGCGGATAGCTGGTCTTGTCGTCGATGGGCTGGAGCGTGCGGGCCGGGACCGGCGCGTCCTGTGCGGCGCCGCTGGCCGCCTTCCCGAACACCTCCTTCACCTGCGTGAACCGAACCGGAATCGAGGTCTGCCCGGTCTTGCGCGCCGCAGCCAGCCGCTTCTTACCGCGGACCAACGCCCGGTTTCCTTCCGGGTCCACAGCGATGTCGATCGGGGGCGGCACCTCGCCGGCCTGGAACTTCGCGACGGCATCGAGCAGCCCGGCATCGTCGTCCGGCACATCGGCGGCGATGTCTTCCAGGTCCGCCAGCGCGACGGGGGTACCGACGCGGAACTTGCCATCGGCGTGGCGGAAGTGGCCCTTTTCAACAGTCTGTGCCAGGGCCTTGCCGAAGGTGAGCGGGGTATTTGCCGTGGTGGTCACAGGAGCGGCAGAGCCTTCCGCCTGCGCCTTCAGGGCATCGAGGAAGGAGAGCGGAGCGGGCATGGGGTTGGTTCCCTCAGACGGCGGGGGGCTTGGCGGAGGGGATGAAGATCGGCGCGACGTCGAGCGCGTTGTCGGCGCGCAGCAGCGGCGCCAGCAGCGCCTCCGCCTCGGTGTAGCTGGTGGTCAGCGTCTGGCCCGGCTCGAACTCCACGGACACCGGCCCGGCCTTCACTGAGCGGATGCCGGTGTCGCTGTCTTCCAACAGGGGACCGGCCTGCGCCTTCAGCGCCAGCATGCAAGCTGCTTCCTGGTACCGCCACGGGATCTCGGAATCACCGATGGTCGGGCCGCCGGTTTCGGCGCAGCCGGTGCGGGGGAACGGGAGCCGCCCCCGCGCCGCGCCCTTGAACGGCAGACCGGCGAGGTACCGGGTCGCCGTGCGGATGCTGGCCTCCTTCGTGCCCGTGGCGGCGAGGACCCATGCGGCAACGCCCTCCGTCAGCGGGTTGTCCGCGGCGAACTGGTCCACCTCCACCACCGACACGGCGGCGTTGGCGCCGGCAGGGAGGGTGCCGTCTTCAACGATCAAGGGCATGGTGCCGGGCTCCTGGTTCAGACGGCGGTGGTGACGCCGTTGGGCTCCCGGCGGAGCGTCAGGGCGAGGTCCGTGTCGGTGCCAGTGGCAGCGCCATCCGGGAACACCGCCTCATCCCCGGAAATCTGCCCGGTGGTCAGGTATTCGCGGGCGAATGCCAGTGCCTCGGCCATGGTGGTGGGAAGAAGGCCGGAGCGCGTGCGGTTCGCACTCATGTTGGTGATGGCGGTGTAGCTGGTGCCGGTGCGGCGGAGGGTGACGTAGCGCAGCATCCGCGAGCCATCGAACAGGTGATCGGCCCTTGGCTCCGGGAAACGGCCGCCCCGCGGATCGGCCAACATCGCCTCAGCGGCGCTCATGATGCTGTCGATATGGCCGAACTGCGAGTGCCGGCCCAACGCGAGATGGAAACGACCATCCGCCAGCGCCGCGACGTGGATCTCCACATCCGGCCCGCCCGCCAGCGCCGCCGTTTCGCCGGTCGCCCAGCCCCGTTCCAGCCCCGCCACCGTGGCATCCAGGTCGGCGCCCTCGATGCGCGCCGGGCGCAGCGCGGTCCAGAAGCTGAGCGGCTTCACCTCCACCGGCTGGCCGTCCAGCCCGGTCAGCGGCTCCATGGCAAGCCCAGCGGCCAGCTCCGCCGGAATCTGCGTGGCTTTCAGCCGCAGATGGAAGGCGATGGCCTCGATCATCTCCTCGGTGGTCACGTCCTCGCCGGGCGCCGGCACGTCGTCGCCGAACAGGCTCTTCGCGACGGCCTGCAGCATGCTCCGGGGCTCGAAGTCCAGCTTCAGCGTCATGGTGACGTTCCGGTCCTCCGGCTCGCCGGCGGCCTTCAGCGCGACGGCGCCGATCTCCCGCATGACCGCGGAGTAGCGCTCCGGGTCGGCGGGGTCGAGCAGGCCCAGCAGATCGTGAATCGTGTCGCCATAGGTGGACTCCCCTGTGCGCGCCGCCGGAGGGTTGACGGCGAAGACGCGCGAGGCGCCGCGCTCCGTCGCCCAGGACAGGAGGGCGTCGAACTGGTCCGTGGTCAGGCGCTCGGCGTTGCCGATCAGCAGTGCGTCGAAGGTGAGTTCGGTTTCGGTCAACAGGTGTTCAGCCGCATAACCGGCGAGGAATGTGACGCGATCCGACACCAGCAGGCCGAGCCGCTGAATCGCATTGGGCATTTCAGCGTGGTCGAGGATAAACGCTGGGCTCCCGCCGTCGTGCACCAGACCGTTGCAGATGTGGATCAGGGTGGAGGACAGGGCGTGCGTGCCGGCGGGGCCGGTGATGGTGAAGACGCGCGGAAGCGTCCGCGCCGCGGTGGGCGTGTCGGTCATGGCTGAAAGCCTCATGTCGGTAAGGAGAAAGAGCGAAAAAGGCGGTACAGTTACGCCTGTCCGTGCGGGCGACTGCCGAACAGGTCGGGCTGACGGCGCAAGACGCGGGCCTTCATGCCTTCCGTCGCTGGAAGACCGAGGTCGATCCACATCTCCTGGAGTTCCGCCTTGCTGAAGCCGGAGAGTCGGGCTTCACGGACCAACACCAGCTTCTGGGTAAGGGACACCGGAACGCCGGCCGCCTTGCCGAAGAAGTGCGTGAACAGCACGTCGGCGCATTCGGTCTGGTATTCGATGACCTTGGCCTTGGTGGCGGGATTCGTAACGCGACCCGGCTGAACGGTGGCAAGCCAAAAGTTCACGCGGGTGAGCGGCAGGAACGCCCATTCACGGCGCTGGCCGTCCCCTGGCATCTGGACCGTGGCAAACGTGAGGGCAGATGCCAGGACCGGATGACGGTGCAGCTTTCGGCGCTGCTCCTCCCAATCCAGCCCCATGCCTTCGACAACGGGCTTCATTGCCACCAGCGTCTCTGCCGGGGTCTCGCCGCGGACAGCGATCAGGGTTGCGCCGTGGAACTCCACGGTCGTCAGTTCGTGCTTCATTTCTCAGGATCTCCAAGGCGGTGCCGGCTGGCTCACCCGGCAGCGCGTTCGGGGAATCGCACACGCGACACCGGCACCGCCCTGGAGAAGGGGGAAACCGCATATCACGCTGCTTGCCGCCAAGCCATCGGCGGGAGCCAGGGAATTCAGGAAGGAATGTCGAAAATTGGTAGGCCGGATTGGACGTGGCGCCGAGAAGGCGCCGTGTTACGGTCGGGGCCTGATGGACGACGCCCCGCTCTCTGATGATGACGCGCACGAGCGCCTGGTGCGGCTCGCGGACGAGCTATCCGCCGACGCCGCCCGGTGCGAAAACCAACGTGCCCGCACCGCGCTTCAGGCGGGCGGTGAGGCGCTCTACCGGGTGGCGGAACTGCTGCGGATTGGGATCGCGGTAGTGGGAAAAGGAAAGGCGCCGCCCCGGTGACCAGGGCGGCGTGGCCCGATGTTGGGTGATCAGGTGACCGGCGTGGAGTCGAGGAAGTAATCCTTGCCGGGCTCGAATGCCCCAAACGCCTCCGGGTTGCTGATGGTCATGATCATGCTGCCGGCCGGCGTCGCCTTCGACCACTTGGCGTTCTCGCTGGTCGGGTCGTCGGAATGAACGGCTTGGAGATTGACCATCTCGGACACCTTGTCCTTCGTGGCGTCGTCACGCGTCTCGGTGACGCCGTAGCAGCGGAACTTGGCACGGATGTTCATGGAGCGCCCCTCCTTCAGGGCAGAGAAATGGCCGCGGGCGGGATGCCGGCGGCCTGAAGGTCTAATCGCCGGGTCAGCCGGGAACCGGAAAGGCCAGCATGTCCAGCCACCGGTTCCCTGAGCCTGTGAGCCGGATCTGCATCCAGCACCGGCATTGAATGATGTTCTCCGCTTCCCCCTCCGGGTCACGCGGGTAGAGCAGCGGTCCCAGCGGCGTCGCGAAGGGTTCTTCCAAACCCACACCATCAGGGTTCAGGTCCGGGATTTCCTTGTGCCAGATCCGGGTCCGCTCATCGTCGGTGTCCATCCAGAACCGGCGGATGCTATCGTAGGGCAGGGCGCCCGTCGCCACGGCGTTCAGCAGGGCGGCGTGCTGGCCGACACTGGCGCTGCGGAGACTTTCCGTGCGGCTCACCACCTCTGCCCGGTAGCGCAGGTACCGGTTGCTGTAGGCGGTTCCGGCCTTCTCCTGGATTGCTTCCGGAATCGGTTCGCCCGACCGGATAGCCCGCAGCACCGCGGCGTCGTACCGGCGGTCACGGAGTTCACGCCCGAGATAGCGGCGCAGGGTAGGGGCATCGGTTGACGCCAGCTCGTCCCGCGCCCGCTGGACGCTGCGGGCTTGGGTCTCGGTCAGGCCGAGGATGCCGCCTTCCCGCTCCCCGCTCTCCCCGATGCGGCCGCAGAGGTCGAGGGCGGACTGCACCGGGTTGCGCCCGGCCTCCATTCCATCCTCGAGGAACGTCCGCACCCCGTCGCGGGTGTTGTCGTTGATCTCCCGGATCAGCCCCATGTCGTAGTCGCGCAGGGCCTTCTCCGCCGGCAGGTTCCGGATGCCGAAAGTGGCGAGGAGTCGCGCGTCGGAGCCGGGCGGCAGGATGTCCTGGGAGATGGCGTCGATGATGAGGTCGCGGACCCCGGCGTGGGTCTCCTGGCCACCGGCAACAAACCCTTCGGCCATGGCGGCGCGGAAGCTGTTCAGCCAAGCCGGATCGTTCAGCCCGATCGCGTCGAGCACCCCGTCGACGTCGCCATTCTCCAGCAGCCCCGCGATGTGGGCCGGGTCAGCCTGGGCCCGGAGCGCACGCACAGCCTGCAGGAACGCCTCGCGCATGCCCGGCTCCAGGCGCGCGGCGATGTCCTCCAGGTAGCTTTGGGGGAGCGGCATCGGCAGGTTCCTGGAATGCGGAAGGGCGCCCCAGACGGACGCCCTTTCGTTGGATAGCAGAAGGATTCGGGTGGGAGACTTTGGTCAGGAGGGAACCGGAGAAGAGTCCGGTTAAAATCCCATAAGTCCCATTATGAAAAATACCGGAACGAGGTTTTCCAACGGCTTCCCGCAGGGTCACCGCGACACCCCCATTCCTACGCTACATCTAGTGGGTCGTTTTGGCCGGTTTCGGCTGTTCTGCCGTCCTCGCCGTTCCTACCCTGGGAACGAAAGCCGTGCCTGCCCCGTCACAGTTCGGTTCAGCAGCGGCGCCTCGACTGGTCCAGGTGGCGGTTCCAGGCCGCGCTCACCACCCGGTTTCCGCACGGACGGAAGAGGGACATTTGCTCCCGTCCGCGCCTCGTCGCCGTTCCATGACGGGGCAGGGCCGCATTTTCGCACATATGTATGGTCGGTGTGGCGGGATTCGAACCCGCGGCCTCCAGTACCCAAAACTGGCGCGCTGACCAGACTGCGCTACACGCCGTTGCCCGCTGGGCGAAGCTGCTGGGGCCGCTTCCTTTATCAGGAGAGCGGCCCCGTGGTAAATCCTACACACGGCAGGACCTTCTGCTTGCGGCGAGCCACCCTGTCGGTGACCTTTGGTTATCCCCATGGCTATGCCGGCGGGCGCCGCAACTGTCTCGGTGTGGGCCGGGCTTGATACCGGCTTGCGGTTATCGCGAGGCGTGTATTTTCCTACCGCCAAAGCCCCGGCCTTTCACCGGAGAGTTCCCTAACGGGTTCCCCTCGCCAACTCGCGGGTCCTTCCCCGCCGCCACACCGAACTCTCTCCAGGCGCCCGGCCTTCCACCGGGGTAAGGACTGTCTGCGCCTCTCGGCGTACAGCGCCTGGAACCCTGTGCCCCCAGAGGGGCGAATAGGTGGCGGGATACGAGCCTCCCGCCGTGGCGTCTCTCGGGTCCCGCGGCAAGAGGTCCAGGACATTCCGCGTCGCCAAGATATTCATGGCCCCGAAGGGCAAATCGCGTCCGGGGCGCGACCCCGGCATCTCCATTCCATCCCCAGGCGCTCCCGGAGCGGCGCAGCTTCGCCATCTCGGCGCCGGTAACGTCGGCTGCGATCCACGACCCCAGCTTCGGCAGGAGGCATCGCCGGTAAGCCCGTTGCCGGGCGTCTACGGTGCTGACCCTGACCGTCGGCAGGGACCGGGAGAGCGGCGTCCCGGATTGCGCGCTGGCTGCGGCTGATGGGCCGAAGCTGGCGAATGACCGGTGCGTTTTGTCGAGGACGCTCCACCCCTCGGTTGGCACACACAAGGCCAGCGGCGCCTGCCAGCCTATAGCGATCCAACAACCGTCAGCCCAATGGGCGAAACCTGTGCTGCGGGCCGGCTCGGGGCCTGGGTCGGGTCCGGATCACCGCCCTATCGAGTCACCGGCTTGCGCCGCCGCAGCACCGGAACCCTATCCCTGGAGCGTGGCTTCATCAACCGGCCCGCCGCTCCGAATTCGATTTCCCGGCGCACCGAAACGCACCGGCAGGAATTCCGATTTCCCGAATGTTTCGCCGTGCCGGCCTTCGGAGGAACCGAATACCATCCTACCCATGCCGAAGCTGCCCGCCACCCGACCGAAGCGCGATCGTGATGCTGATGCTCCAGCCCGGCGCCGCGCCGCTGTGGAGTTCCGCCGCAAGCTGAAGGCGTCCGGCCTCTCCCAAGCGAAGCTGGCCGCCGCGCTGGGCATCCAGCCGTCCACCGTCTCCTCCTGGGCGACCGCCGCGGCGATGGTGCCGGCCTACGCCATCGCCTACCTGGACCTGTTCGCCGAGCTGCTGGCGATCCGGGCTGCGGTCGGTTCCGCCGTGGAGCGGGTCCGCAAGGCGGCGTGACCTTCGGGATTTCCGAATGGTCGTGCGCGGGAACGTTCGGCGTAACCGAAGACTGGTGCGGTCGGCTCTGCGCGGTCGGCTCTGCATGGCGCCGCCTTCTGCTTGATTCCCGTCGCCGTTCCGCGTTATCCTGACCCTGTCGTGTGGTGGGAAAATCCTCGGCTCACGCGCCACTCTTCGGAGTGGCTTATGTACCCGCCTCGGTGGGGAAGTAGATGCTCGGTGTCGTGAGGTCCCGAGCCGCGACTATGAAGACCCCGCTTCGGCGGGGCTTTTCATTTCAGCGGCTTGTCCTTGGGCCGCTTTCCGATGTAATGGATTCGCCCCTTCTTAACCCGCTGTTCAACTTGGTGTTTTCGGGTAACGAAACCGGAACGCGCCCAATAGAACCCCGCGCCATCCCTGTCAACACTGACGGGCAACACGAACATTTCCCCATCTGTGTTCGGCACCGGATAATACAGTGCCACATTCAGGCCGTTCTCTCCGGACTCAGGGTCACTGACGAGCGCTGGTTTCGCGAGTCCGCCGCGAAGCGCAGCAATCATCTTCTTGCTATCCTCGGGATGCTTTTCGAGATGGTGCTGCACGGCTGCCGGGTTCATCTGGACCCCACCGGGGGAGAACCGCCGCTTCCCATGGAAATGGGCCGTCAGAAGGTCAGCAGGCAGGGCTCCGAAGAAAAGGGGTTTCGCTTTCCCCGCATGGCCGCCGCCGGCTCCACTGCCTCGGTCCGCCATCCGGGCGAAACGGCCGAGATGATCACGTGGTTGTGCTGGATTCCAAGCCTTCAAAACGTCAAGGACGAAAGGGCTTAGCCCGCCGCCGGGCAGGCCCCCTTCCGCCTTCTCGACGCCCTCCGGGATCTCGCCACCGGCCAGCACCGCCAGCGCCTCGCGGTAGACCGGATCGTCGGCCCCCAGCGCGGCGAGGGCGACGATGTCCTCCGGCGCCGCTTTGCTAACGGCTGCCCTGGTGCTGGCGGACCGTGACGGCCTGCCGCCCGTGGGAGCGTCCGGTGCCGCATCAACCAACCCATCGTCATCGGCCGGGGCCTCGGCGGGCTTCTTCGGCCTCTGCGTTGGCACCGATCTCTTCCCGGGCCGGCTGACCGCCGAACCGCCCTCGTCCCCCTGCCCCTCCAACTCCTTCGGCTTCAGCGGCAGATTGGCCGCCGCCCGCAGGGCATCCTCCAGCGCGTCGTCCATCACCATCCCGGCGCCGGTCATGGCCGTCAGGAAGGTGCCGAGCACCTGCAGGTTCGCCTTGTCGAGGTCTCCCGGCACCGCCTTCGGCATGGTGTCGCGCGGCAGTCCGTTGACCGCCCAGAGCCTGGGGATTACCACCCGGTTCACCTGCGCCGCGATGCCGCGGAGATAGCTCATCACCGCTTCACGCAGCAGGTTCGTCTTGTCGGTGGAGAGGTTCAGCGCGCCCTTGTTGTTGTGGCCGAGGAGGATGAAATCCGCCAGCGCCACCGACGCCATCTCCTGCTTCTTTCGCCCGATGATGATGGAGAAGTCGCCGCTGCGCCGCCCGTCCGCCACGGTGTAGTCGACCTTGTAGGCGTCGACCTTCTTGCCTTCCTTATCGACGATCGTCGGCAGGAGGATGAAGCCGGCGCGGTCGTCCGCCATCTCCTTGGCAAGCTGCTCCCAGGAGGCCCGCTTGGTCGGGTCGTTGTAGTCGCCGACCGGGATCTCCAGCGTCACGATGCCGCCGGCCCGAACGGCAACGGACGCCTCGGCGTTCTCGAACATGCGCAGCGCCGTGTAGGGCCGCACCGCAGGCTCCAGGATCGACTTGCCTTCCGGGTTGCCGCGGTTCGCGGTGGTGCGGATCAGCACCAGGCGCTCCATGGGGATCTGCACCTCTCGACCGCGCACCGGGTCGAGCTGGTAGAGGCCGAGCAGGCCGTCGGATTCCGGATCGAACCACCACCGCTGCACGGTGTCCTGGGAGCGCAGCGCGATCTTCCGCAGCCCGATCTTGCCGTCCTTGTACTGGCTGCCGGCCAGCGGGTCCGCGCCCTTCGGCGTTCCGGTACGCTTCCGATACACCATCTCGAATGGGGCGAATCCGTAGGGGAACATCGTCACGGCGTCCGCGACGAAGTCCTCCCAGGTGTGCTCCATGTCTTCGAACAGCACCCCATCCACGAAGTCCCGAGCTTCGCGGTGCGCCGGCGTGTCGCCGCTCGCCTCGATGCGCCAGGACACCGACCGGAACAGCGCAGTCAACGCGAACAGCATCGCCGCGATGGTCGGGTCCTTGGTCATCTCCCGGTATTTCCGGATGGCCTGGAGACCGCGGAGCTGCGGATCTTCGTCGTCGTAGATGTAACCGCCCCACTGACGGAGACCGCCGCGGCCAACCTCTGTCAGCAGGCTCTGGCCGGAACCGCTTCCCGCGTTCGAGCCCGCGGCCTTGGTGATCTGGTCATCGGACATCGGCAGGCTCTATCTGATGCGAGGGGTGGTGTTACGACAGCAGGCCGGCGCCACGGCCGCCGAACACGGGCGTGATGGACGGCATCACGAAGTCCTCGATCGGCTCCGGCGCATAGGTCAGCACCAGCGCTTCCGCGAAGTCGGGCGACGGGATGCCGCGCCGGGCCAGCGACAGCTTGGACTCGATGCCGATCCGGCCCTTCTCGTTCTTCAGCCACTTCGGGACCGGAAGCTGGCCGGTGAGTTCCTTGCTGTCCGGCAGGACGATGATGTCCTCCAGCGGGTGGTCGCAGCCGCCCTCCTGCCCTTCCAGGAACAGCAGCAGCTCATAGGAGCGCTGGAAGGCACAGCGGACCGTCCACCAGAGTTCCGCCTTCAGGTTGGCGAACATCTCCTTCGCCTTCCGTCCGTCCGGCCACTCCGCGTCGCTCGGCGAATCGCCGACATTGATCGGGTAGACCTTCAGCCCGTCCGTGTTGGCGTGCTTCAGCGTGCTGGTGACGGTGTTGCCGACACCGATGGGGTCGTAGTTCATCACCCCGGCGCCGGCCTGTCGCGTCTCGTCGAGCGCGGCGTGCGTCGTCGTGATGTTGTCCGGTGTGTTCCAGGATTTCGGCACCCGGACCACCGGCCCCTTGCGGATCACCAGCACCGTCTTGCCTTTGCCGCCGCCGCCGACGTCCATCCCGGCCACGCCCGGCGCGGTCGGGGACGTCCAGCGCTCCAGCCGGTCGCCCAGCAGCTTCCCGAGCTTGACGGCGGCCTGCACCCACGGGCCGGGGATGCAGACACCCTCCGCCGAGGCGCCGTAATCCAATTCGTATTCCTGCGCCCAGGTCACCGGATCGGTGGACGCCTTCTTGCGTGCGATCCACTCCGGCGTCTTGCGGGGATCGTCCTCCAGCCGGAAGGTGAAGACCTTCACGCTGTCGTTCTGGCGCTTCCGATAGAACAGGTTGCCCATGCCGTTGACGGAGGAGACCCAGCCACGGCAGTCGGCGTTGCCGATAATGGCCGCCTCGACCTTCTCGGCCTGATCGATGTGGGCGCCCTCATCCACGATGTAGATGGAGCTGCGGCCGCCACGGCCCATGTTCTTGCCGCCCTGCCCGCTAATGACGCTCCCGTTTGCCGGGTTGATCAGGCGCATGTACAGACTGTGCCGACGCTCATCGAAGCCGGGCGGCAGCATCCACAGCGGGAGCCGCTTCAGGATGATCCGGGCCTTTTCGAAGATCGAGTCCGGGTCGCCGGCCTTGTCGACGGCATCCTCGACACGGCTGCCGAACGTCGCCTTGAAGGCATCATGGAACAGCCAGCGGTGCACGCAGAACGCAACCGTCAGATAGGACGCCCCGGCGTCACGGCACTTCTCGACGAGCCATTCATCCCCATTCTCGACGCATTCCTGGAGCCACCACAGGAACTCGACCTGCTTCGGGAACAGGTCGAACGGCATGAAGGGCGATTTGTCCTTCCCGATCTCGCGAGGGTCGTAGGTCCAGCACCAATCGTTGACGAAATCGACGACGTTATGAGCGAGGTGCGCCTTTGTGAGCACCTGGAGCTTCCTGTCCCGCGCCGTCCGCTGGGCAAGCTCTAAGCGCCTCAGCATAGAGGCGTGCAAGCTCAGCCGGAGGGAGCTTGTCGTAACCGGAGTTTCGGACATCGACGCTCATCTCCGCTTCAACCTTCATCGGTGTTCCGTCCGGCGAGCTGAGTCCCTGGTTCTCCGTGGTCTGGCCCAGCGCCAGCCGCCCGATGCGCTGCGCCCGCTCCAGCGTGCCGGCGAGGCTCAGCAGTTCCTTCGGCGCCAGCGGCTGCGCGTCCTTGTTCGCCTCCTTGTTCCCGGCGGCCGGCTTCCGTGACCGCTGGGACCGCTGGATCGTCACCGCGACCTCCGCCTGGAGAGCCTTGGCCAGGGTGAGGCTCGTCGTGTCGAACTTCGCCCGCTCCCCGACGATGACGTGGGTGCGGAAATCAGGGGTCGGTCCGGGCTGCTGTGTGGCGGCCGGTTCACCAGGAGGCGGTTCGGGCACCGCCGGTTGCGGGACCTCTTCATCCGGTTCCGGCATCGAGGCGGCCCGCTCCGGCGCTGGCTCAGCGGGTGTCGCTGGAGCCGGGCGGACCTCGACGCCATGCTCCTTCAGTTCCTCAGCCAGTTCCGCGGTGCGCTGGTCCAGGCCCGGCGCCTTGGAAAGCTGGCGCGCCTTCTCGGCGTCCGTCGCCTCCTGCATCCGCTGCTGGTGGAAGGCCCGATCCGTCTCCCAACGCTCGCGGTTGATCCAGCGCGACACCGTTTCCCGGGCGACGCCGAACTGCTCCGCGAGCTGGATCGTGGTCGGGTAGACGAGGCCGCCGTCCGGCAACAGGATGCCCTCGACATAGGCCTTCTTCACCGCGGCCTTCGGTACCTCACGCTTGGCCCGCCCCATGTGACTCACCTGTGACTTGCTGTGATGACTGCGGCGGTCACACGATCACACCGCTTGTGACAGGTCCCCACCCTCATCGCCCCATAATTCAGCGATATCAGTGCGTTGTGAATTTCGCCGCCGCGTGATCGTCGTGTGATCCCCGCCCCTTTTCCCCTTACCCCGGCGCAGCACCGTGATCCGCTGTGACGCCCTCCAGGAGCCATCCGGCGAATTCCCCGAACCGGAACCATTCGATGGCGTCACCACCCACGATATCCGCGGTGATCGGGCGCTGGACGCCGCCGAGGCTGAGTTCCTTCGCCACGATCTCGGCAGGATCGACGCCGGCGGAAACCTTCCCGGCGAGCGTCAGCCTCCACAGCACGGTGGCGGGGTAGCCTGTCGCCGCCTCGCACTTGTCGAAAACGATGAGGGCACCTCCGGGCTTGATCCGCTGCCGCAGTTTCTGGACGAATGCAGCCCGGCGGGACACCGGCAGGAACATCAGCAGGAGGAAGCAGACACCGAGGTCGAAGGGCTCGAAATCGAACGCCATGGCATCGGCCTGCATGACTTCCCCAGGCCCGTCATATCGGACGACCATTTCCGCAGCCGCCTCGATGGCGACCAGCCGGGCTCTGCGGTCCTTCAGCGTTTCGGAAAGCGCTCGTCCGATGTTTCCGGTGCTGGCCCCGATGTCGTAGACCAGCCCGCCGGTCGGGATGTAGTGGCGGGCGATGTGCGCGATCGCCCCCGTGGCGAGATCATACCAGGGAAGCTGTTCCCGGACATGACGATCAAAGGCGGCGGCAATCTCCGCCTTCTCAAAGGTCCAGTTCCGGGGAATGTCGATAGGAGACGGTGAACCGGCGCTGAATGCTCCGGCATGTTGTTGATGGCTCATGGCACGATCCGTTTTCCGTAGCGGATTTGATCGTGCGCGCTTACCTCGCGCGGTTTTCAAAGGACGCTGCTACGTCCGAACTCAATTTCCAGGAGGCTCGCGATTTTCAGCGGAGACCGCTGCATTCCTCTGTACAGCGCAGCGGGACACACCTCAAAGTCGCATCATCAAGAGGATTTGCACCGAAAGGAACCAAGCGATGATCGACCTGACAAAGCTCTCCACCCGTGAACTCGTTGCCCTCTACAATCAGATCACCTCCGGCACCACCCAGCGCTTCGAGAGCCATGCCATTGGCGTCGAGCGGGTCGGCCGGAAGATTTCCCAACTTCAACTTATGCAGTCCGATGTCTACGCGGCGATGACGGCCTGCGGGATCGAAACGCCTCCGATGCCGAACTGCGGTTCGGATCAGGAGACGGGGACCGAGAGCACTCCGGAGACCGGGGTCTCCAGCGATGGCTCGACGCCCGCGACGGAAGCGACCATCATTGAGGGCGCTCCCGTTGACAGCGCGGCGCCGGACGCGGCTGAGGGCAGCGTCACGGTCAGCGAGACGCCGAAGACCAAGGAGGGGCAAGACCTCGTGGATCGCCGCATCCTCGACATGCTCAAGGCGCTGGGTCCCTGCAAGATCGGAGCGATGCGGGAGCGCTGGAAGGCGGAAGACGCGAATTTCCGCACCCTCGCTCCGACCCAGCAGAAGGGCGTCATGCGCCGCGCCGTCCGCCGGCTGGAGGAGAGTGGGAAGATAAAGAAGGATGGTCAGACGTTCTCCCTGCCGTCCCCCTGACCTTCCCCCGGTGCCGGGGCGCTCACGCGCCCCGTTCCGCTGGCCTCCTCTTCCCCTTCGGCAGCTTCCGGAGGACGCCGTCACGAACCGCGGCGGCGATGTGCATCATCATCACCGGCGGAACGGCTCGACCCATCCGCTCCCATTGCTGCTGGTAGGTTCCAGCGACCTCGAAGTCATCCGGGAATCCGCAGATCCGCTTCAATTCCGCGATGCTGAATTTCCGTTTCTCATAGGGATGGACGACGGAGGCGGCGGACGGATTTCCGCCGGTCTGGAGAATCGTCGGACACGGCCGGTCCGGATCGACCTTCACGAGATTGAAGCGTTCCGGATGCTGCCCACCTGGCTGAAGCTCGTCCCATTTTTTCCCGATGTCGAACCGGGAAATATCCGCTTCCGCCTCGACCTTAAAATGGAGGCTGTTCACGCTCCGGACGCCGACGGTGATGGTTGGTGACGGCCGGTCGGTGACGTCGCCCAGGCTGCGGTCGCCGCTAGTGTCGTGCACCACCCTGTTGATCCAGGGGATGGCATCCCGGATCGTGTAGCGGAACGGCAGCGGTCGTGGAAAGACCGGCTCCAGGCCGAGATCCTCCCGGACGCCGATGAAGATCAACCGCTGGCGGGCCTGCGGAATGCCGAGCCATTGGCCGTCGAGCACCTTGGCCGTGACGCGGTAGCCGCGCTTCAGCTCCTTCAGGATTTCCAGGAAATAGCCTTTGGCCGTTCCCTTGACCAAGCCGGAGACGTTTTCCGCGACGAAGGTTTTCGACTGGATGCCGTCTCGGAGACGGATGTACTCGAAGAAGAGGTCATCCGTGCGCTGCACGGTGTCGCTGTAGGCCTTCGCCCGACCCCAGCCCTTTTCCCGCTTCCCTGCCGTCGAGAAGGAAGCGCACGGCGGAGAGCCGTCGAACAGATCCAGTTCCCCCGGCTTCATGCCGATCGCGGACAGGATGTCCTCGGGCTTGACCTGACGGATGTCGCGCGGGTCCAAGACGGTGTAGGGTGCGGCGTTGGCCCGGTAGGTGTCCCGCGCCGCCTCGATGAATTCCGACGCCCAGGCCACCCGGAAGCCGGCCATGCGGTAACCCAGCGAGGAGCCGCCGCCGCCACTGAACGTCGAAGCGGCCGTGAAGCCGTTCCAGGGGAGCGCAGCGATCTCCTCCATGCTCGGGACGCGGTAGGGCGGCTTACTGGTGACCGCCATCCACGCCTCCCTCAGCATGACGGTCCCCATCGGCTCCACCAGCATCCGGCTTTCCGGACCAGCGGTAGCCGCATTTCGGGCAGCAGAACTGCGTCGGGATGTCCTCCCCATAGGACGGGAAATCCTCGGGAGGCTTCCCATCCTGACCGGCGCCATCCTCAGGCGTCGAGGAAGGATCATCGCCCGCCAAGTCATCCAGGGCCGCCATCCCAGCATCGGCGCCGATATCCGTCAGCAGCTCCATCAGCGTAACGTCATCGACGGACACCTCCTGGAGCAGCCGCTGCAGCGCTTCGGTGTCGACCTCCGCCAGTTCCGAGAGCGGGTCCAGGGTCGCAAGGACCAGGGCCTCCTCTTCCTCGCTGAGATCGACGATGATGACCGGCAGCATTTCCTGACCATCGCGGCGGGCGAGATCGAGACGTGCCGCACCGTCAACGAGTCGGCTGGTCCGCTCGTTGAAAATCAGCGGCTTCACCAAGCCGACGTGATCCAGGGCCGCCCGGAGCGCGTTGCGCTGCTTCTCCGGATGCTTGCGCCAAGCCTTTGGATTGTCGAGAATCTCCGATACCGGCATGAGCCGATATGCAACGATGCGGATGCGCCAAGGGGCGCCATTGCTATTTGTGGTACTACTTTCGTGTGACATTCGTACACAGCTCTGCGACTATACCCCGTCGCTCTGCAGGCGATGACGGGATGGCCGGGTCAACCGGCTCTGGTCTGGCTGTGCGTGCTTACCTCACGCGGCGAAACGGGGCTGCTACCCCGCGGTAGCCCCCGTCTCCTAACCTTCGAAGAGGCGACGGGAGCTGAAGGCCGGGCCGCCATGAAGCGACCCGACACGAATTCCATAGCTGCTGGTCAGGATTGAAGCCGGGGCCGCCCGATCCGCACCACGCCATCCCCGGCGCCTGTGCACCGGCTCTGTGGCTGTGGTTGTTGGCGGGACTGCCGCCCCTGCTTCGTGGACCTTCCGGCTTTGCTGGTTCCCCGCTGGTGCCGACACGGATGCGACGCTCCGGCGGGGTGCTTTCGGCGATGATCGCGGCAGACGCAACGCGCACGCCTGCTGACCTGGGAAATGGGATCGGTGGTGCGGGCGCTACCCGCTCGGACTACAGCATGGCACGCCTCCTGTTGGAGTGAGGGAACCGGCCGGACGCCCCCAGCCCTGCCCTACTGGCGAGCCGGCGGCAGGCCGTTGACCAGATTGCTTTGGATCACCCAAACCACGGGGCGGCTGCTGGGATCGACGGCCTCCGCCCAGACCTTCACCGTGGTCTGGCCGAGGCGGTGCCAGTGGCCTTCGATGCGGGTGGCCAACGCCTTGGCCTCGCCCTCGGTCATGAGGTCGAGCGGCGTTGCAGCGACGCCGGTTTCGGCGCCGTGATGATCAGGCATTCGTGTTGTCCCTGGCGGAAATGGTCCGGCGCGGACAGCGCTGTTTCAGCCGGCGGCCTGTGAAGGCCAGCGGGGCGAAACCGAGTTGGAATCCGGAGGGGATGAATTTTGGGCAGGCACACTACGCCCGTCGGGAATCGATATGTCATTTCCGCCGGATCGCGTCAACACGCTTTCCGAGTCCAATTCAAATTACACTCGACTCAAAGTGTGTCGTTCGGAAATCCGGAATGCCTTTTTCCACCAAACGACGATTTGCCGCTAATTGTGGGCATGAGCCTTTCCTCGCGTTGTGCTACGATTCCGGGATGCCGATCCGCCGTGAAACCCGCTGGCTGTACCCGATCGACTGGCCGCTGATCTCCAAGCACATCCGCTTCGAGGTCGCCGGCCCCCATGGTGCGGGACGGTGCTGGAAGTGCGGGCGCCCGCATGGACACGAACTGCGGGTGCTCCCGGACGGGCGCTGGTTCGATGCGGAGCTGCACACCTGGAGGGATGCCCGCGGCAAAGAAGCGGCTTGGCCGGACATGGTCGATGCCTGCCGGATGAGGAAGACCAGGGTGATCCTGGCGGCCTGCCACCGGGATCACGATCCACCCAACGTGAAGCCGAAGAACCTCGCTGCCTGGTGCCAGCGGTGCCACATCCTCAATGACCGGGAGCATCACCGCCGGCAGTTCCGCCTCACGATTCTGCTGAGGCGGGCGATGGGGGATCTGTTCGAGGGGGCGTATCAGCGGTGGTAACCTGTAACAACGCCCCTCCCGAGCCGGAATCGTTCGCTCTTGGACACCTTCAAGAGACCATCGAGGGAACACTCCAGTACAATTTCTCAATATCGATTGCCTATCTTCTGTGTAGGACCTGCTAGCTTAGCCTGCTGCTTCCGAATTCAGCAAAGCTCCAGGAATTGTTATTTTTCTGCTGACGTATAATGACTTGGTTTTGCCAGAAGCAGACGACCTCTTTTTAATAATCTCGAGTCGTTAGCTCCGATACACGCAACGCCTTGCACGGCCAAGGATTGCGCGTCTGGATCAGTCACGTCTTAAAGAGGGAAATCAAAGATGGATGGTTAGGCTTTGAGCGACAATAGAGCTTGATTATCTAGTTGTTGGCGTGCGATCATCCGATACCAAATTTACTCTAACGCTGGTTGTCCACCAAGCGCGCTGCTGCCGCAGCGCTCTTCTGCAGAATTTTAATGGTAGCTGACTGACAGACGCGACCTAGTTGATAAAACAGTGAAAGTAACGGGCTTAATCATGCCGACCAAGACCGCTGAAGACTATCTTGCAGCACTTGCCGACGAGCTCGCCGTCAGCGATGTGCGTTACGATCAGGCGTGCCGCAGCTACGCATCGCTTGGCGCATGGCTCCATCGACCCGAGTCAACGGTCCTCAAATATGACCCCCAAGTCTACGTTCAGGGGTCTTTTCGCTTAGGTACTGCCATCCGCCCCATTAGCGACGAAGAGGAGTACGACGTCGATTCCGTCTGTGTGCTTCGCACACTCAGCACGAGCAACATGAGTCAGAAGCAGTTGAAGACGCTCCTAGGCGACGAAATCAAGGCATACCGACGCGCACAGAACATGGTAAAGCCCGTGCGCGAGGGTCGTCGATGCTGGGTGCTCTCATATGCCGATGGAGCCCAGTTCCACATGGACATTGTCCCAGCTGTTCCAAACGCGACGCGGCAACGCCAGATGCTTGAAGCACGTGGGCTTGATCTCCAGTGGTCGGAAACGGCCATCGTTATCACCGACATACGTTCGCCAGTATATGAGTACATTTCGGACAACTGGCAGCGGTCGAATCCAAAGGGTTATGCTGAATGGTTTAAGCTGCGGATGGGCACGGTATTCGAGCAGCGCAGACGGGCTCTCGCTGAGTCCATCAAGGCTAACGTTGAAGAAATCCCAGACTATCGCGTCAGAACCCCGCTTCAGTCCGCAATCATGATTCTAAAGCGGCACCGCGACGGAATGTTTGTGAACCGGTACGACGAACGCCCGATATCAATCATCATTACCACCCTCGCTGGGCACGCATACAATGGAGAGGAGAAGATAGCAGATACACTTTATTCAATTCTCAGCCGAATGGACCAATTTATAGAGCATGATGGACAGAAACGCGTCATTCGTAACCCATCCGACCCCCTTGAGAACTTTGCGGACAAGTGGCCCCAGCACCCTGAACGGGAAGAGGCGTTCTTCGAATGGCTGGCCGAGGCCCGTCGCGACTTCGGCGAGCTTGCTCGACAAATCGAACGCCGCCGGCTCGTCGAGAGTGTTCAGCTCCGCATGGGCGCCGTGGCGGAGAGGGCTGCGGCCCGCCTCGGGCCGCCGCCTGGGAGCATGTTGAGTCCCGCCTCAGCGGCAGCAGTGGTAGGCGCTGCCGGATCGAGCGCACCCGCCTTTCCAAACGCCCGACGTGAACCGACATCGCCTAAGGGCTTCGCGTGATCTGGTGGGCGGAACAGCCCACCAGGGCGCAAGCTGAGCGCAAAGCGGTTGGAGATATCGCTGACCGCAGCACATGGCTCCTGAACGTCACGTGGCGCTTAGCGAAAAACCTACAGCTCGCCGCCGACTTCGACCTTAGGATCGGCGAGCGAACGATCCCTCTCACGATTATCTATCCGGACTTTTTTCCTGACGCGCCGCCCTCAGTCCTTCCGCGTGATGAAGTGCGCCTATCTGGTCACCAGTATGGCGCGTCAGGTGAGTTGTGCTTGGAGCATCGCTCAGATAACTGGACGCCCGACATAACGGGCGCGATGATGATTGAAAGCACATACCGCTTACTCTCGTCCGAGGAGGAAACCGGTCAGGCAGCGCCGTCCGACCATCGAACCTTGCCGGCACAGTGGACTCGCGCCACCACCCTGCGGTTTCTCTTCTCCAGGGAGTCCTTGACGGGTATGTCCATGGTCGAGGCAGGGCAGAGTGCCGAAGCCGAACTCCAGGAACATAACGCTGCAGGCATCTTTGTTGCGCAGTTGTCGCATATCGGGCCTGCTGACTCACCCATCTGGTCGGAACCGAGGAAGCGGGGCGGTAACCCACACACGATCAGGGCGATGGTCGTCCGCGTTCCAGCGGGGAGTAGCCGCAAATGCAGGGACTTTGACGAGCTCAAGACGCTGCTCGGGATGCATGGCTTCGGCACTCTCGCCGTGGCTCTGTCGAACGCATCGGACTGGGTTGGCATCATCCTATTCGATGGCGTCAGCCTTCATGTTCCGATGGTTTTCGGTGAAAGCGGTTCACGGTCGGTTATCAACTACGACCCCGTGTTTACAGAACATGACGGCGACCGTCTGGACCCTGAATATGAACGGCTCAGTGGGGCTAAGGTTGCGGTGGTCGGATGTGGCTCAGTCGGCTCGAAAGTAGCTGCCCAACTCGCCCGATCCGGTGTGGGTTGGTTTGTGCTGATCGATGGCGATGCGCTCACCTCAGGTAATTTGGTACGTAACGAACTCGATTGGCGAGCGGTCGGAATCCACAAGGCTCCGGCGCTCGGAGCACGGCTGAAGGAAATCAGCGCGGACTGCGCCGTTATTACTCGCACAACGGTCATGGGAGGTCAGGAGAGCGGAGGGACGATTGCGGCAACCATGAGTGACATTGAGGAGTGCGATCTTATCATTGATGCAACTGCAGACGCCGCCGTATTCAACCTTTGCGCAGCCATCGCACGAAGGGCGGAAAAGCCAATGTGCTGGGCGCAGGTTTTCGGCGGGGGTGCTGGTGGCATTGTTGTCCGGCTGAGGCCTAAGATCGACCCCACCCCGCTCACCGCGCGGCGGCGTATTGAGCGCTGGTATGCTGCGCAGGGAGTGGAGTGGCCTAACGATGGGTCCTCACAGCCCTATACCGAGACCAACGGCGGTGAAAACCCGCTCATTGCGGATGACGCCGACGTCTCGGTCATCGCCTCGCATTTATCGCGCCTTGTCATTGATCTCCTTGCTCGCCGGAGAAACACGATCTTTCCATACTCGGCTTATCTCATAGGACTCGCCGAGAGATGGATTTTCACAGCTCCCTTCGACGTGCGCCCGATTGATCTCGGTGAAAGCGATGCGTGGCACATGGAGCCCGAGCCAAGCGACGTCGATGCGCTCAAACAGCTGCTGGGTGAACTGCTTCCAGGTAAGGCCGATGCAGGTTGAAATCACACAGGACGTGCGGGCGAACCTGCGTCAAGCATTGCGTGTCGCCGGCCGCCGCGAAATTGGTGGTGTACTAATGGGCGAGCAAATAGAACCTGGCCACTTCCGCGTGGTCGACCTCTCGATCGATAAGGAAATGGGTGGCCGCGCTCACTTCGTCCGCAGCCCCCTGGCACATGTTGAGGCGCTGAACGCGTTTTTCCAGCGCACTGGCAATAGATACGATCGTTTTAATTATCTGGGCGAGTGGCATTCTCATCCGCGTTTCCCAGTAATGCCGAGCATACAGGACATCGCGTCAATGCGTGAACTCGTTCATGGCGAACAGAATATTGAGTTCGCTGTCCTCTTGATTGTCAGACTGAACTGGTGGCGAACTATCGCCAGTTCCTGCACACTATTCCGCCGTGGTTACAACCCTTCGCCCGTCGAAATATTGGAGGCATAAAGTTGACAAACTACTTCCTACGATCGTTTATTGACTGGATCTTCAGACGCCAATCCGCTGGCGTTACACTTATCAGACTTGGCGTTCCGCTTTTCGGTCTGGTTTTGCTGAGCTTAACATTCGGCCTGACTATCCCTACCGCCAACGGGCCCATCATCTTCAGCTGGGACACGTCTAGCGGCAGCTCCGCCGTACTGAGCTGGGGCACCTTCATCGTCGCCGCCTCCATCGTCCTTCTAGGCATTTTGCTCATCATTCGCGACATCCTTCGGGAGAGCCGTGAAAAGGTCATTGTCATCGAGGTACGTGGATTGCGAGATTGGCAGGGTGAACCGCTAGATAAGGCGGTGCCGACATCAATCACGGGGCGCCGTGACCCGCTCATGATCGATATCAGGCAGGGCCTGGTCGATGGCCAGATCATTGACCCCAGCGTCGCCATCCGACGCCTCTCTGGGTTGCCGGACGACATCGCAAGACGCTGCAATGGCCTTAACCGCGCAGATGTGTCATTCGTCGTCGGAGGCCTCGCTCCAGTGCCGTTCCTCTTCCTTCTCGGCGTGATCGTCGACGACGAATCCCATACGCTCATCATGGATTGGGATCGGGAACGGAAAATTTGGCGCCCTCTGGACGAGGTGGATGACGGTAAGAGGTTCATCATCTCCGGCCTTAATGCCATTGCTGCGGGCACAACGCGCGTGGCCCTCTGCGTATCAGCCTCTTACGATGTACTCGATGCGGACGTGCGGATTATCGAACCTACTGCTCCAATCATTAGGATGGACCTTGAGGATCGAACAACGACGTCAAACTGGTCTGAGCATAAGCAGCAGCAGCTCGCTCAGCAATTTCTCAACGTAGTCATGGAGCTTGCTCGTCAAGGCGTTACTGACATCGCATTGTTCCTAGCGGCTCCAGCTAGTATTTCACTCCGTTTCGGCACGGTTTACGACAAGCGTAACCTGCCAAGCGTCACGGTGAATCAGTACGAGCAGGCCAATCCGATAAAATTCCCCTGGGCAATCCGAATGCCCGTCGCAGGTTTAGCGCAGCCCGCGGTGGAGCAACGCTGACCTATCACACATGCGCGATTGCCTAAATGAAAACCGCTCGCATCAAAGCAATCGCGGCTAAGAGCGCCTAAAAAGGCCTGAATTGGTGCACTGAATCCCTTAGTTCTCCTAATCATCAGATTATCTCTGATCCGCACTATTAAGCAGACGTCGAGAAAAAGCGTTAACAGTATCATACACGATAATTCGCTTTAGGTCAGAAGTTAATTACCGATCTCTGACGAGTAAGAGGCTGCGCTGCCTGCTATAGTTATGTCGCGCAAATGCTCGGTAAATTCACTACATGTCTCGCGACCACTTGCTCCGTACTTCACATTAATGTTTTGCAGTACATCACCGCGGCACCGATAGCCGCTTCAATCAACTGAGCGACATTCGCCGCCTTCACCGACCAGTGCCGAAACTCCGTGGGAGTCTTCTCCCCCTCGCGAAGCTTCCGCGGCGCCATCCTGTTCCCCACCCAAGCTTTCAAGGCCGGCTCATACGTCGCCGCCACCTTGAACCGGCGGCTGCCGACCAGGAAGGACAGTTCCACCGTCCCGGCCACCCGGACCTTCAGCCCGCGGCGGCGGTGCTGGTGCTCGACCGTCGGCGCGGCAAGATAAGCAGCGAGCGCGGCCAGCCCCTGGCGAAGAACACCCTCGGCCTCCTCCACCGATAGCCAACGCTGACCGCCGGGCATCCGGAAGTGTCGGGACGTCGCGAACCTGTCGAGCGCGGTTTGCGCACCGACCACCGACCACACCGCCATCGCTGCCGGCGAGGCACCGCCGCCCAGCGCTGCCATCGCGGCGAAGATCCAGTGCCGGGCCTCCTCTGCCTCGGTGCCGGGGAGCTTCTCGCCATTCGACGCGGCGGCGGTGCCCCTGACTTGGCTGTAGTCCGTCCCCTTCCCGAGATCGAAGTGAGCAGCGGCGAAATGCGCGGCGAAGAGGTCGCCGGCCGCGGCGAGCAGACCATCGATCCGGTAGGTCGCCCGCAGAATCTGGAGTGGGCTTCGCGCCTCCCCAGCCGGTGCCCCGATATCGCCGTTCTCGTCAATGACGGTCCGGTGGAGGTCGCCGCTTTTGCCCTCGCGCTGGTAGGTGACGATAACCTTCTGCCCTCCGACCTCCATTGCCTTCAGAAGATCGAGCGGGCTTGTCGCCGCGGCGTCGGTGAGCCGTTTCAGGTCGCGCGCGGTCGCAAGCTCGGCGTCCGTTCGCCGGGCTTCGGCGCGGTCGCCCAGCGCCTCCTGAACCTCAGTCGTCACCTCGACGACCCGCGGCCAGTCGCCGGAGACATTGAGGCGGAAGAAACGGTTCCAGCGCCGGGCATCGGCATCACCTTCGTGTTCCGGGTCGGTCAGTTCAAAGGTCGGCGGGAAGCCGAAGTCGGCGCGGCGATGCGCCAGCCGGTCGGCGTCGGGGATGCGGATCGCGGACAACGTGTCGGCGGCCAGCCGGTCGCCGCCGGTCCACTCCCCGTCCCGTTCGGTGGCGGCCTCGGCGCGTTCCAGGATGTTCGCCGGCACCATGAACGGACCTGCGGGATCGGCGCTCAGCTCGACCGACATGGAGCGGGCATAGGCGGCACCATCCCGGCAGACCGCTGCGGCATCGCGGAAGCTGATCGCATCGAGGCGGGCGGCATTGCGGGCGCCGTGCACCCAGGGGAAGTCGCGCGCCACCCAGACGTTCAGGCTCGCCGCGATGCCGTCCCGTCGCTCAGCTTCCAGTTCCATCTCCCGCGCCTTCCGGCGAAGCCGGTCCTGCATGCTCTTCCAGAACGTGAGGCACCACTGCAGCGCGTCTGGTTCAGCCGGGACGAGCTGGTCACCGGTCAGGACTTGAAGCGTGGTCGCGTCGCCGGCGGGCTCAACCTGAACGTCGAGAACCGCCATCGTCACGATGCAATCCGCTCCTGCCCGCGACGAAGGCCGATGTAGATCCCGGTCCCGATCCAGGGAGGATTGCGAGGCTGGTCGCTTGGGATGGAAACATCGGCGGGACGAGGATCGCGCGATGAATCGGCGCTCTTGGATTCCTGCACGTCCGCGTGCGTCTGGTCGCTTTGCATTCCTGGCCTGCCCAGCATCTGGTGTGTGTCCTATGGCTTGGACACTATACCGGGCTCGGGATTACCCCAGAATGGGCAACAACTTTGAGCGCTCTGTGAAATTCAATTTTGTCTATGGAATATCAGCACGGAACTGAAACGCCGCCGGATGCAGGAAAGGATGAGCTGCGGAAACCGGTCATTCGGTACTGCATCAGGAAAGCTGGCGCGCCTCCCCTGTTGGCTTCCATTCCGATTTGTGTGGCACCAAAACGGCCCCAGGGTCGGGCCTGCTTTGCTCAGGCGAAGGCTTCTTTGGTGTCCAGAACAGTTCGAGACCAAGATGCAATCCTCACCATGCTTCACTCTATGCCCTTCAGGAGTTGGTGCACCGTCTCGACCAGAGTGTCGAGACGGAACGGCTTGGCCAGGAAGACCGAAGCAAGAGCCCTAGCCTCAGGGGATGGAGGCAGCGCGCTCATGAAGATCACCGGGATTTCCTCCATGCCCGGTTTCTTCCGCACCGCAGCCACCCACTCCGCTCCCCCCATGCGGGGCATCATCAGGTCGCTTACGATTATCGCCACATCCGGTTCAACAAGCTCGAGTGCCTGCGTCCCGTCAGACGCTTCAATCACTTGGTGCCCTACATCGATGAGCAGTTCGCTCAGCGTGAGGCGGACCATGAACTCATCCTCGGCCAGCAGGATCTTGGCCACGACCACTCCTTCTCAGCCGGCCAGGGCGAGGCCGCCCGGTCCGATGGTGTAGGTCGTGAGCCGCGCGTCGAAATCGCGGTCCGGTACCTTAATGATGGCAAACACCTTATGCAGCGTCTCGTTGCGCTCGATCAGGCGCATCGTGAACAGGTTATCCACCAACGGCGACAACTCCGCTACGCCCTGGCTGGCCGGTGCGGGCGACTGGCCCTCGCCGGTCATGGCCGAGGTGTACAGTGCGGTGACCCCCAGTGCCCGCAACTCGTTGCCCAACGCGGTCAAAAAGCGCCCGGAACGCTCGTTCCATATGAGATTCTGCTGGAAACCGGCGATGCCATCGATAACCAAGCGCCGTGATCCGGTTCGTTGGAGTTCGCACAGCAGCCAATCGGCCACCTCGTCCACGAGCATCTCCGAGGGCGAGCGCCAGTGGAGGTGAAGAGCCCCGGCAGCCTCCAGTGTCGGCACGTCTATGCCTATGCCTCGCGCTTTGTGGACCAGCCGCGCGGGGCTCTCGTAGAAACCCAGAAACAGGCCCGGCGCCGCGGCGGTGGACGCGCCGGCAAACTGAAGCCCGGCCATCGTCTTGCCGGTGCCGGATGGTCCAACCAGCAGAGTGGTCGACGCAGCCGCTACGCCGCCGCGCAGCATGGCGTCCAACTTGGGAATACCGGAAGATACCAACGCCGACTGCGGAGCCGGACTGGGCCGATGACCCGCAACCGCTTCCAGGCGTGGATACACCTCGATACCCGTGTCGGAAATGCGGAACCGGTGCCGGCCGCGGATGGTTGCACCACCCCGGAACTTGTGAACCTCAAGTTCACGGACAGCCCGGCCTTGGTCGCGTTCATCGGCGAGTTCGACCCAGCCATCGACCATGGTGTATTCCGGGCTGCCCGGGTCACGGCGCGCGTTGGTGAGCAGCAAGAGGGTGTGCTGCGCCAAGTGGGCGGCGGATTGAAGTTCGTGTACGACCCGGCGGAAGGCGTGTTGGGAGACCGCAGTTTCCTCGATCACGAACAGACCATCGAGGATAATCAGCTCGGCTTTGTGCCGCGCGGCTTCCTGTCGGACCAGCCGCGCCAGTCCTGCCAAGCCCTCCTGCTCGAGGACGGGATAGCCGCTGATGTAGGTAAGCTTTCCCGCGACATCCTCGGGGTTGAAGAACACCATGGAACTGAGGTGGGCCATCATGCGGTCATGGCCCTCCGAAAGCAGCGTCAGATAGACGACTTTGCCGCCCTCGTGAGCATGGTGGCTGGCGATCTGGTTGGCCAGCACGGTCTTCCCTGCCCCTGGCGGGCCTTGGATGATGTAGGCACCACCGTACAGCAGCCCACCACCAAGGACACGGTCGAGGTTGGCTATGCCCGTGGAAAGGCGCTTGAGCGTTGGCGTCATTTGCCAACCATGCCTGACAACAGCCTCGGTGTTCCATACATTATTTCATTTTTCCAACCCATTGAAAGCACCTGTCCGGCCAGCGACATGGATCCACCGTTCGAGAGCCCCGTCATCCGCATTGCCACGGAACCTCCGGCTCCGGTTCAAGTTTACGACGCCATGGCAGAGGACCCCAAAAGCACCCAGGATGATGGTGCCGTTCTGGCGCGCGTGCTGCGCTACCAGGCCATCCTGACCGACTACAGCCGCCTCGCCGCCGAGGCAAAGGAATTGGGGCGCTTGCTCCATCTGACCTGCGTGCAGGCGGCCCGCGGCATCGGCATCAAGCACGCCAAGATCATGCGGTACCGACCGACGATGGGCGACATGCTCGTTGAAGCTGGGGTGGGTTGGCGACCGGGCGTCGTCGGACACGTGAAGGCGGCCACCGATGTCGGGGAGGCGCCGGGCCGTGCCTTCCAGACCCGCCAGCCCGTCGTCACCGAGGACCTGCCGAACGACCCCGAGATCCGCTATCACCCGGTCCTTGCGGAACACGGCATCATCTCGGCCCTCAACGTGCCGATTGCCGTCGATGGCGTGGTCTGGGGAACGTTGGAGGTGGACAGCGAGACACCGCGGCACTTCAGTGAGATCGACGTCCAGTTCCTGACCGCGATGGGTAACATCCTGGGCATGGCCGTGCGGAGCATGCTTCAGGACCGGCATGTCGAGGCGATCGCCAAGAAAGCGATTGCCGAGGTGGAGCAGCAGAAGACGCTCACGCGCGAACTGCTGCACCGGGACAAGAACGATTTCCAGCTGATCATGTCGCTCCTGGTCACGCAGATGAGCAAGCAGTTGGACCCCGACGCCAAGCAGGCGTTCCGCCATGTCACGGACCGGGTGGCGGCTATCAGCGTGGCCCACGACCAGCTCTCCATGCGTCCGGAGACCGGCACCATCGACATGGGTGATTATCTGCAAGCGCTGTGCGGCAACTTCACTCGCCGCCGTGAGGACGTTCAGGTCGAGGCACGGTGCGAGCACGCCGAACTGGTGCGTGAGCGGGCCGTACCGCTCGGCCTGATCACCAATGAACTCGTGACCAACGCCATCAAACACGCCTTTCCAAGCGGTCCAGGCACGGTACGGGTGGAGCTCACGGTTGACCACGACACCAAGCAGGGATGCCTGACTATCGCTGACGACGGGGTGGGCATGGGGCCGCCCCGCTCAGGAAGTGCAGGGTTGCGGTTGGTTCAAAGCCTAGCAGCGCAGGTCGGCGGCACGGTCCAGCAGAACAGCCCAGGCCATGGCACGGTGTTCAATATCACCTTCCCGCTTGTGGTCTGATCCCAGTGGTAGCAGGTCTATTCATCCGTCCGGGCGACACCGGCAGTGACCGAGCGCTCCGGCCCCGATTCACTCCTGTCCACGGGACACCCGGAACCAGTGTTCGGCGTACTGCCGGCAAAGCTCGGCCTGCACGCTGTCGCCGGCACGCTCCGCCTCATCGGCGCGGGTGAGCCATTGAGCGTGCTTCTGCTGGGCGGAGCCGTTGACGCGTGGGGGCTGTCGTGCGGTCCCGTGAGGTTGGCCAGCATTCTGGCGTGGCTTGCTGAACTGCGGACGCGGGGGCCGGAATCCGGGTGGCTGCCCAGGTCGGCTCACTTCGCCGCTCCGTTCTTTGTCTTCTCAACCACTTCAACCACCTCTTCCGCCTCGTTCACGAACCGGGGCCAGTCATTCTCGACCGCCTGTTCCAGGTCAAACCCAGGCTCTCCGACATCGCGCTGGTGAACGGCTCGGGCGAACAAACGCGCTGCGGCCTCGACCTCGGGCGGAACCGATGGACGATCCGCGCGCGCACTTTCCTCCTCTAGAAGCCTGTGAACCGCCGCATCGCGGATGAAGCCCGCGCGCTTGTACTTGCTGCCGACAAGCCGCTCGATCCGATCGAGGACGCCCTCGGGGAATTGCACCTTGATGTCTTCGGGAAATTCGACGGTCGTCTTTGCCATGACCGGGACGATAGCCGCGGGTCGAATTTCCGTCAACGCACGAAGAGGGCTGTTTTTCCAAAAAAGTTCCCACTTTGACATTGACGCATTAAACTACCTACTTTATCGTTTGAACCACCCTGTTGTGTGCCGCGGATGGCTTGGAGGCCCTTCGCGATGTCCCGGCAGAAACGCGAATTTTCCGCCTCCCTTTGAGAGGGCAAACCATGTCCGGCAAGGACCTGCTCACCCGCTGCGATGAAGCGGCCCGTGGCCATGAGGCCACCCACGGCCCCGGCGCCCGTTCCCTTTTCCACGATCTGGCTGATGAACTGCGTCGGCTCTACCCCATTGAGCGGGATGTCCGTGCCCTGCTGACCTACAGCGGCAAGGCCGTGCCGGATGGTGGCACCTTCCAGGGCCGCTATTACGATCCGATCAAGAACGATTACACGACGCTGGACGGGATCACCGCGCAACGCATCGCGGCCGGCAAGCGCCTCATGGCCGCCGTGAAGGGGACGTGACGACATGACCGACCCCACTCTCACCGCGGCGCTGCCCATCGAGCCCTGCGGCCATGTCGGCAAGCTCCCCACCAGCCCGGAGAGCTACCGACACAACTACCGTGTCGACAGCCCGACCATGCTCCAGCTTCTCGCCAGGGCCGATGCTGCCCTGGAGGACGCCTTCGCGAAGGACAAGGCGATCCATGAAGCGAACGCCCCGGCGGTCGCGCACAACAAGGCGCTGCGCGAAACCATCACCACCATGATGAAGGCGGTCGGCGTTCCGGTAAGCTGGTCGGACCTGGAGTTCCCGTCGTCGCGCTCCCGCTACAAAAAGCGGATTTCCAAGCGCGCCGGATACCTGACCGACCTGGAGCGGTGGATACCGGTCGCCGATGGGTTCGCGCATCAGGTCACCCTCTACGAAACCGCCAAGCGCCAGCACGCGGAGTATCGGGTCAAGGCTGAGCAGGAACAGCAGCAGGTGCTTGCCGCCAAGGAACGGGAAGCGCAGGCCCGCAAGGCGAACCTCGACCTCGCCAGGATCATCGTGCGCTACGGCCTGCCCGAGGAATCCGATTGGAGCGAGGTGGTGTCCCAGCTCCGGGGGCGGAACAAGTACCTCGACCTCGCCGTGGCGATGTACCAGACCCGCTGCGACTGGAGCGACGGGCCGCGCGCCGTGCGCAACGCCCTGGAGCGCTTCACCATCGAGAACGACCGGGACAAGAACATCGCCGCCGACGTGGCGGATAGCCTCGCCCATTGGGACGGTGACGGCCGGATATTCCGGGACACGACCTGGAGCTACGGCGCACTCTGGCCGCTGGTCGGCGATGAGCAGCTCGTCGCCGATGTCCAGCGCGCCATGCAGGAGGACGATTGATGCCTGCCCCCTTCTCCCTCTACGTCGAATCCCAATCGGGCCGGGTCGTCACAGCGGCGCTGATCACCGAGCCCCTTCCCTCGCTTGACGGCATCCGGACCGTCTGGGACGAGTGGGAGGATTCCGATCATGAGCCGCAGCTCGACGAGTTCATCGGCCACGTGCTGCTGACCTATGCCGACGACAGCCGCCGGATCGTCGATCTGGCGGACCTCAGTGCCGGCTTCCTCCCCGGCGGCTGCGGGCATGGCCGCGTCTGGACACCGGAGTTCCACTGCCCTGACGGCACGCTCTGCTTCATCGCCACCCAGCGGTGGATGTGCTGCAGCGAAGAGGCGGCGATCCTGCTGGGCACCCGGTGGCATTCGGTCCCTGGCGATTCCTTCATGCTGTATCCGTGCGGCCCGCAGCCCACCGGAAAGGCCGTGGAACTGGACTGGTCGGAAGACGGGAGGATGACCGTCGTCGGTTCCGACAAACCGGCACAGGCCGGCACCTGGAAGACCTCTCTGGGCAGCGGGCTGCGTCTCGGCATCGTGGCGCTTCCCGTGGTGGCATCTCCCGAACCGGTGGAGGGCTGAAGCCATGGGCGAATGCACCTGCCATCTCGGCGCCCCGCCCTGCGGCTACTGCGTGGAAGGAACGGAGGATTACCAAGAAGCCGTCGCGTATGCCGAGGGCCTGGACGACCGCGAACTGGACCGGCTGTACGTCGATATTTGCGACATGATGGAAGAGCGCGGGCTGAAGCGGGCAAGCTCCGCCGCGGTCAAGGCCATCCTCCTCCGGACGCCCGAGATCACCGCTCCGACTGCCCCGCCCCCAACCCCTGCAATCTCCCCCGCTCCGGTCCCGGCCCCGACCAAGGCGGAGTGGGTGGGGCGCCTTAAGGCCAATACCTCTTTCGCCGCGGAGATGGTGAAGGTCGGCGGGGCCTACGCCCGCGCCTCCGAGCGCCCGATCAACAAGGGGCTCTGGGACACCCTGGACAAGGCGGATTCCGGCTGCTGGCGGAACAGCAAGTTCAGCAGCCTGACTGGCGACGGCGCCAAGCACGACAACCGGCGTGCACCTGTGCGCCGAGCCTGACCAGTACGCCCGGCACTGGGCGGCAGGAGAACGCCTTGGACCAACGATCGAAGAAGCAACGGAGTCACCGATGCCCGCTCCCCGCCTTCCAGTTCTCCGCAAGGAAGCTCGAAAGCCCGTCGCACGGGAACGCAGAACCCTGTCGTTCAGATGGCCGAGCCGCGACCTGCTGGCCGGGGAGAAGGCCAGGGCGGCCCGCTCCTACGCCTTGCTGACCAGCACGCTCGGCGCCGCGGCGGGGCTGACCATTGCGGCTGGTCAGGTCGGGCTCGACCAGCAGGCCGCCGCGGCAATCCTGCTGTTCGCGGTGGCACCGCTGGCGCAGCGGGCATTCCCCCAGGGTGACGGGCCTGGACTACCTTCGACGGAGCGCGGCGCTCCCACGGCATCCTCCACAGCCTCATTGCAAACGCCGCCGGCGCCTGCCCGCGATGTCGTGATCCTGGAGACCGGGCGCCAAGTCCGAACCTCCGACTTGCCCCGCCACATGGGCTACGAGAACCCGGATTTCGATCTGGCCGGGTACGCGGTTCGAAATCGCGGCGCCATCCAGCTTCGGGCCCGAACGATCCGCCTGCGGCCGGATGGGGCCTCGTCAGCCGCCATCGAGGTTGCCTGCGGCATCATCGCCAACATGGAGGACGGCCCCGTCACCCTGTCCACCTTCACCGATGGCGCATGGCGGTTCGCGAGTTACGGGTCGCCCATGGCAGCAATCGACGGCCTGCTCGACCTGACCGGCGCCCATATGTCCTCGATGTTCGAGGCGGTGTCGGAGGGGATGCACGCCGCCGAGGGCCACATGCGCGCCGCATTCCAGACCTGGAGAGATTCCGCCGGCGAACTGAACGTCGGCAGCATTGAACGGCTGCGCGAAACCGGAGCCTGGGCCCGGGCCGTCGCCCTGTGCCCAGCAGGCGGCCAGGGGACCGGTTTCGCCTTCATCCACATCGGCGACGGGATCACGGCCTTCGGGGAGCGTTGGCGCCATGAGATGATCGGCAAGATCGATGACGGCCAGCCGGACCCCGACTATGCCGCCTTCGTCTCCGACCTGTACCGCCGGAGCATCGAGGGCGAGATGCCTGCGGTGAACTGGATCAACGCCAGCCTGCGCCTGGACAGGCGCTTGGCACCGTCACGGCTCCGCTACCGGCAGCTTCTGCTGCCATGGACGGTGCGTGACGGCGCCAAGCGCCGGACCATCATCACCAGCGTCACGCAGCGCCATGCGGTTGGTTTTCACCATGCCGTTCCAGGAACAGCGTGAGGTTCGGGAGAAGCTCAGCCACGGTCATCCGGAGCATGTGCATGCGGACGGTCTCCCCGTACCGGCGCCACTCGATGCCCGGCTCCGCGGTGGTGACGCCGTAGGCCGGGAGGAGGTGCGGGACCAGCGGGTCGTCGACCAGGCTGATCCACTCCCGGACGTCCCACATGGTCAGCGCCAGCGCCTTCACGATGCGAGACGAGATCGCGGAAAGACCCTTGCTGCGATAGTCCGGATGGTGCCAGCCGCCGGCCTGGAAAGAGATCAGGCCGTGAAGCTGGTGTGCCGACGGGCAGTCGCAGAACAGCAGCTCGTCGGGGGCCCCGCCACCGATGCGCGGGTCATAGAACAGGCGCAGCGAGGTCATTTCGTCGTGCAGGTTCCCGCTTCCGAGATCCACGCGCCGGCAAGCCCTGGTGAGAACCACCCGCCCGGCGGCATCGACGCCGCGGAGCCAGAATGCCTCGTCGGGGCCGAAGCGGTGATAGCGGGGGTCCACAGCGGGGAGCAGGGATTCCCATGATGCCCGGTTCTCCCGGTTCACGGCCAGCAGCTCGTCGAAGTCGGTGCTGACCGAGAGGCGCACGCCCCGTTCCCGCGCCAACCGGTCGGCGACCAGGAAGAAGGCGAACAGAAGGTCACGGGGGCCATGCTGAAGGGTGACCTGATCGGGGAGGCGTGGAGACGAAAGCGGATCATGCGGGCGCGCGGCGGCGCTCACCGCGGGGGTGCCGAGCGACATAGGAGCCTCTTAGATGGCGGGTTAATGATGCGCAGAATATACGCATGCTTGATTTCGCTCAAAGTACGTCGGTATGCGGCAATTCTTTTTTATTGTCGAAATCACGCCAAGCAAATTGGATTTCGATTTGCGCCATCTCTTCGACCAACAAGCCAGTAATTGTAGGCTTCATTGCGAACGGATAGCAGCTCGGAGCACCTGGAGGATGAAGAGGTTCATGCGTTGGGCGGCGGTCGCCTACTTCACCATCGGCATCCTGTATGCCGGCCTGTGGATCAAGGCCACCAATGCCTCCCTGCTGTGGTGCGCGTTCCTCGTCTTCGGCTGGCTGCCCTGGCAGGTCGCTCCGGACGCCACCGGAACAGCGCTGATGGCCGTGGGGCTCGGCAAGCACCTGTTCGTTCCCCGCTGATCGCCGATGACCAGCAAAGCAAATGCCGTTCGCCTCCCTCCGCTTCCTCACTTGGACGCCGTCGAGCCGGCCTGCCGATGGTGCGGGGGAACCAACGGGACAGTGATCCCCCCAGCCCACAGCGAATACAGCGTCGGGGGCTGGTGGCATGAGGACTGCTTAACGGCCTACGCCATCGCCGTCAGCAGCAAGGCGCAGCGGCTCTTTGTGGGAAAGCGGGACTACGGGCTTTGCGCCGGCTGCGGCGCGAACGCCGAGCGTGCCATGTTCTGGGCCATGCAGGACGACCCGACTCCCCCTTTCTACGGCTGGGAGGTCGTCCGTGTCATGAAGCGCTGGATCGACCCGGATACCGGTGCATCGCCAACTCGACGTGGTTTCGACGCGCGCCGGCGTCACAGGGGATTCTTGAACGGCTACCGGCCTGGGTGGAATGGGAGGCCGATCACATCGTTCCGCTCTGGAAGGTGGACCGCTCCCTGCCTTGGGATGAGCAGATCCGCTTCTGGTCGATCGACAACCTTCAGACTCTCTGCCGCCCCTGTCACAAGGCCAAGTCCGCCCGCGAGGCTGCCGAGCGCGCCGCGCTGAAGCGTGGGCCAGACCCGCAGCTTCCCATCTTGTTCAACCTCACCACCGCATAGGTGCCACCATGGCCGAAACCGAAATCTCCTGGACGCACCGTCGCGTCGGTGACCGCATCATCCCCGGCTACACGATGAATCCATGGATCGGCTGCGAGAAGGTCGGGCCGGGATGCGCAAACTGTTACGCCGAGGCGTTCAATGACCAGCGCTTGAAGCGCGACCTCTGGGGGCCGCACGCCGTCCGGCAGACGGTCAGCGATGCCACCTGGGCGAACCCGCTCCGCTGGAACCGGCTGGCGGAAAAGGACGGCATCCACCGTTTCGTCTTCTGCGCATCCTGGGCCGACGTCTGGGACAAGAAGGCGCCGCCGGGCGCGCGGGAGCGCCTGTTCGAGCTGATCCGCGCGACGCCCTGGCTGATCTGGCTCCTGCTGTCCAAGCGCATCGGCAACGCGCCGGGGATGCTTCCACCGTTCTGGGACGAGATTAAGGACCGCTGCGTCATCATGGCGACGATGGTCAACCAGGATGAGGTGAACCGCGACATGCACAAGCTGCTGGCGGTGGATGCCGGCGCCTGGGGCATCTCGATGGAGCCGATGCTGGGGCCGATCGTCCTGCCGCGGGAGTTCCTCGACCTGGGCCGGCGGGCCTGGGCCATTGTCGGTGGGGAGAGCATCGGGCGGGAACGCCCGCTTCACCCGGATTGGGTGCGGGGCGTCCGAGACCAGTGCGCGGTCGGCGGAGCGAACGGCCCGGTGCCGTTCCATTTCAAGCAGTGGGGGCGGTGGTGGCCGGCGGCGCCGGTCTATCCGGACGAAGACACGGCGTGGAAACGGCTCTACGTCGCCCAGAAGCACGGCCTGAACGCCGACCCGGACGAGTGGGTGGTGGACGCGTCCGACGCCGTGGAACTGACGCTGAAGCGGGAACGGCTCTGCGCCATGGACAGGGACGGCGGTTTCTCCTGGCATCCAATCCACAGCGGCGAGGTTCAGCCGCCGCCGGCCGTCGGGTCATGGTGGTTCGAGGATCATGGCACCAGAGATGCCCGTCGGCGGGAACTGGACGGGCGGGTCCATGATGAGCATCCTTGTGTGCCGTGCATGGTAAGAGAGCGGGTTCCGGAGGCCGCGTGATGAACACTGATCTGTCGATCCAGCGCGGCATCACCATCGACGGGCCAACCTCTCTGGACCTGGACGATGCGATTCACCTTGAGGAGCATGCCCACGGGCTGCGCCTCACCGTCACGGTCCCGGATCTGTCCTTCGCCGTGCCGATTGGCGGCCCAGCCGATCACGGCGCAGCGGAGCGCGCCTTCACGCGCTATGCGGGGGAGCGCGTCAGGGAGGCGATGCTGCCCGACGACGTGACGGAACGAGCCAGCTTGTTGCCAGACGGCCCGCTACCGGGCATCGCCTTCGACATGGCGCTCGACAGCAAACTGACGGTGACCGGTTTCGAAATCCGGCGGGTCACCTTTGTGTCCTCCGGTCGCCTGACCTACGCTGATGCTGAAACCGCTGTCCGCACCAAGGGGGCTGCCCATCACCAGATGCTGGCCCTGGCATGGGAGGTCGCGGAAGCGCTACTAGATGCCCGGAGGCGTGCCGGCGCTCTGGCGCTGTTCGACCTCCGATCCGGCTGGATGACCACCGAGGAAGGGCAGCTTCAGCGCATCGAGGGCGACCGGGCACACCTCGGCCAGATCATCGTCCAGGAGATGATGATCCTGACGAACACCGCGGCGGCGGAGCATGCGCGCGCCCATAGCGTCCCTATCCTGTTCCGCAACCACGCCCCTCGGGAGCTTCCGACCGGGGACCGTTCCAAGCTCAGTGAGCTGCTGGCCGCCGCGAGTGGCAGCCGCCATTCGGCGCTTGCGTTCAGAACACTGGCAGGCCCGTTGGGGCGGGCCAGCATCGGTTCGGAATGCCTTGGGCACTTCGGGCTGGCTGCGGCGGCCTACTGCCACGTCACGTCACCGCTGCGCCGCTATGCCGACCTCGTGAACCAGCGGGCGCTCCTGGCGGCCATGGATCGAGCCGGGGCACCCTACAGTCACGAGAAGCTCACGGAGATCGCCAGCACCTGCAACAGCATCGAGGAGGAAGCGCGGGCGGCAAAGCGAGAGGGTTTCAAGGCATCGGTCTACCGGGCCGCGCAGCGCTCCCTCACCCGCCGCCGCTTCGACACGCTGGCGGCCGCGGAGTTCCGCCAGCTGCTGCGCATCGCTGCCGAGCGAGGTGATGATGGCACCGTACCGCTGAACGCCATCAGGGCGGCCCTTCAGCGCCGGCTGGAAGGCGGCCATCTCTCGCCCCAAGACATCACCGTCGCGCTGGTGGATGCCGGTCATGTGCTCGGGGCGGCAACGGTGGAGCGAATCTATCTTTGGCTGGAGGAGAACCCCGCCGCTGCAGCAGCCATGTGGAATCGCTTCATCACGGTAGAGGGTTGGCCAGCGGTCACCTTCAGGCATCGGCAGGCCGGACCGCTGCATGCCATCCGGCACGTTGCCGAGGGGACCGTCGAGATCGAAGGCGAGACCTTCATCAGCCAGCGGGAAGGGCCGGAACGTCGTGTCGCCGTGCAACTCGTCATGTTCTCGCTGATCCGGCGCATTCTCGGCCATGAGGCGCCCGCTGGCGGCGTCAGCGCGTCGATGCTGGGAAAGCCGGAACAGCCGGTCGCCGCAGCCACGTTGGAGGCAATACCGACAGGTTCCGGATCGGCCCCTCTCCCCTCCGATCCGAAGGGGTTCTTGCTCAACGAGGTCGCGGTCAAGCGCCGCTGGGAGGTGGCGTTCACCGAGCTTCCGCCGACTGGCCCGTCTCATGCGCCAAACTTCACCTCCGTGGTGGAGGTGAGGGGTCCCGAGGGGCTGATCGCCCGCGGCACCGGAGCAGGCGGGAGCAAGAAGGTGGCGGAGAAGGCCGCTGCGCTCGCGGTGCTGCCGCTGTTGCCCGCGGACGAGGCGGTGGCCGTGCGTGTCCAGACCGCAGGGCCATCACCGGCGGGACCGAATCCGATCAGCCAGCTTCAAGAGTGGTGCCAGAAGCACCGGATTCCACTGCCCGTCTACGAGTTCGCCACGTTTGGGGATCTGACCAAGCCGCAGCATCGGTGCACGGTGCATGTCACCAAGACGGACGGTGACGTGCGGGAAACGGCGGGCACGGGCAGCACAAAGGCCACAGCGAAGACGGAGGCGGCGCGAGCGTTGCTGGTGCGACTGCCGGCACATTTGCGGGAAGAGGCGTATGGCGGCTGATCGCCAAAGGGCCGCCCAATCAGTGCTGGGCAGCCCTCATAAGCAAGGTCAATCCCCAAGAACGTTAATTTCTTTGTCGCGGCCTTTTCTTTCCTTTACCACCAAACAAATTTTAGGAGGCGACCCATCGGCTTCAGCGGGCAAGAAGTATCGGGATTGTACTTCATACACCAACCGGTTGGTTGGTTCTTCTCTATTAAGGCCTTGCATCACGCCGGGTTCGACGATTATGTCGCCAACGGCCGGAACCACCCCAATGTCTTTGATCTCGTAGGATTTTCGTGCATATTCGTATCGATCTCCTTCATCGACAAAAATGCCAATGAGTAATTCCCCCTTTGACATGACATATCTCCTGCATTGAAGCTGTTCGCCAATATTGGCGCTACAGTATCCATCGATATGGATCGCAATGCGAGATGGCACAAGTGGAGCCTGTCGGGATCGAACCGACGACCTCCTGCTTGCAAAGCGGGCGCTCTCCCAACTGCAGGGCCATGCAGTTCTCCAGACAGCGTGAACGTGGCCATGTCCGCCAACAGAAACAATTTCGAAGTCGCCATTTCCGGCCATGCTGCTGAATGCATAAGGCCCTTTCCCTGGAGGTCACCAATACCGCCGATAGCCGCCGGCCCTAGCCCGATAGAAAGTATGTCCTTAGGGAAAGCGGACATTTCCAATCAGCTTGTTGGCTGATGTTAAATCCTCTGCCAGTATTCGTGTGTGCTTCAGCGGCAGGAGGGGGGCGAGATGGCGCTCGTCACGCTTAGTATCCCGTTCATTGGGCAGGAACTTCGTTACAATTGCTGGCACGCGAGTGCGCGTATGGTTCTCGCCTATTACGGAAAAGATCCTGGTTGGAACCTTGGGCGGGTCGGGCAGCGTGCCTACAGCGACAATTTCGGAATGTGGGGAAGGGAGGAGATACGAAGCTTTTGCTGGGAATGGGCTTTGACCCCTGTTGATTTGGCTCGTCCCAATCAAAAAAGACCGACCGATTTTACCACGCTCCTGAAAGGGTATGGTCCGGTGCTGTTCTGGGTGAATAAGCCAAGAGTGGGGTGGCAAAACATCCCTGAGGCAAAGCAGGACAGCTATGGTCATGCCGTCGTCCTGACGGGGGTGGACGATGATATTGACGTCGTTTTCTTGAACGATCCAGAGCAGGACGGCAATATTGGGGTTGCCAGATCGCTTTTCGTTGACTCTGTTCAATGGGCATTGCCTGAGAACGGCGCCGTCTACTCGCATTCGAGTGCGCCCGCCTACGGGCTTCCGACCGGGCTCATTACTGGATCGGGAGGCGGGCGCTGTGAACTGACGAGGCCGACCCACTAAAATCCGGATAACTTGGAAAACGTATCCGCGCAGTCAAGCTATGGACTGGAAAGCCGAACGTGCAGGAGGTGAGCATGAGTTCAGAAAGTCTGAGCTTCAAGAAAGGGGCGCGTCCTGTCATTCCAGGCAGCGTCCCCGCATCCGCGGGACTGCGTGTCGATATAGAATCCGTGGTGCGTGCGGCGGCCTCTCAGCTTACTGCATCTGACCGACACCAACTGATTGGCAGTCAGTCAGACGATGTGGCGGACCGCACCGAAGCCGGAAGAAAGCTTGATAAGCTTGTAACTGAAGAGTTACGCAAGGTAGGGCAAAACAATGACTGGCTAATTTTTGTGAATCGCCCAATGAAGTCGTACGGGGTCATATCCGAGGATATTTTGGGTCAGACCATTGAGGATTTTGTTTACAACAATATGCGGTATTATGCAGAGGAGGCGTCCAATCTCTATAATAACAAGAAGACAGGAAAGCGGAGGCTCGTAGGCAATTTAAGGCCTGACCTCGCCATTATCGACTCGACGCGCTTATGTACAATATGGGATCTGACAAGTTCCTTCCACTGTGAGCATTTCATCAAAACGACCCTGTATGCGGTGGTTTTGTCGCGGGGAATGTATCGTTGCAGAATCGGTGAAACCTACTGGGCCGATATGAACTTTACGTGATCGGTCCGTGGGCGGCTCTTCCCGCTGAGGCGCCCTGGAAGGCATGGCTATTGCAGTTCTGCTCATGAGGTTCCGAGGGCGAGCAGGCGCTCGAGGCTGAGGGCATTGGCGTAGAGGGTCTGGCGGACGTTCTTGACACCGTTGGCACGCAGGATGTTGAGGGCGAAGGAGCGGAAGCGAGCGATGATGCCGGGCTGCTGGCGGATGCGGCTGGCATCCTCCCCCATCGTGACGTCACGGACGTGATGCGCCCGGTTTTCGATGCCCCAATGAGAGCGGATGCTCCGGGCGGTGGTTGGGGCATCGAGGAGGATCTGACAAGCGTAGAGGCCGATCTCCTCGCGGGTCGGCCACAGCCCCGAGCGCGTGTCCTTCAGGTAGGTCAGGCGCGACACCCGCACCACGCAGGCGACGTGCGGCTTCCACTCCGCAACGAGGGCGTCGCCCGCCGCGAACACCTCGACCCGCCGGTGCTCCTGACGGCCATGACGGCGGCGATCCGTCGTCTCCAGGACATCAATGGGGGGCTGGGAGCGGCACAGGGTGCTCAGCGCCTCATGCAGGCTGGGCTGGTTCCCCTTCACCCGGACCAGCAGGGCGTTGCCGCTCGCGGCGGCATGGGTAAAGGTGCTTTTTGACAATGGAGGGCATCGGCGGTGAAGAGCACGCCATTGACCCCGAGGTCAGCGATCAGCGCCTGCACGCCGCCAATCTCCTCCGGTGCGGCGGCGACATCGCGGTGCGCTAGGATCAGCGCCGCGTCACTGGCGAACGCGCTGAGCACGTGCGCGGTGGTGCGGTCGTGCAGATGGTCGAAGCTGCCGCGCAGCGTCTTGCCGTCCAGTGCAATCGTGCGCTTGCCCGTCGGCGCTGTCGCTTTATCCAAGTGCCGGGCGTGGTGGCGGAAGGCGGCTTCCAGGGCATCGGGATCAAGGGTCACGAACAGGTGGCGCAGCGTGTTCACCGCCGGAGCACGGCGCAAGCGGGCGCCGAAGGTGGAATTCAGGCGCTCACGGGGGACGGACTTGAACCGCCGACCTGGAGATTATGAGACTCCCGAGCTACCTCTGCTCTACCCCGCATCAGGTGCCGGCTCCCTCCGGCTTGGGCTGTCGGCACGGGCACAGCAGCCCGTTGAATCTCGACCGACCTCCTCTTGCCCGTTGGCTCCCCGGGGCACACCCTCACGGGCCGGGTACCACGCTCTCCCGCTGCCGGGCCGTCCCGATCCTGCGATCGGCGTCCGGTTCTCCCGGCATCTGAGCTACGCCGTTGATCCCATCATCGCGTTGCCTGCGCTCAGGGCGGCGGCGGGAGTCGAACCCGCGACCTCGACTTGTTGCCCCGTGGTGGGGCGAACCTGTTCCCGTTCAGGCCGCCTGCTTGGCCGGCGCCGCGGTGCAGGCGCCGGGACGGACCCGGCGTTCCTTGCCGTCGTCGCCCATGGTGACCAGGAAGGCGCCCTCGATGGCGCTGACGGTGGCGGTCACGTTGTCCTTGGCCTTCGGGCCGGGCTTGAACGACACGCGGTCGCCCTTCTTGAAGTCGGCCATGCCGCTCTCCTGTACGCTGAATGGTTCGGCGCCCTAGAGGGCGCGGATATCGATGTCTCGTGAGCGGAGATATGAAATCGCGTAAGCAACATCGTCAACCCGGTCATTTCGCAGAATTCCAATTTCTGAAAATGAAATTCGCGCGGATATTTTAAAATTTGAGGCCGATGATGTGTTGTTAGGCCGAGATACACGCCGGTATTCTTTGGCACTCAATCACAGCCCAGAATCCGCCAATGCTCCGTTCCGATGGGATCGCCTGCGCGTTTCCGGCGGCCTCCTCCGCACCGAGGACGGTCTATCTGAGCGGCGTCGTGCATCCAGCAATTTTCGGGCAACGAACAGACCTGCTTCGGGAGCCGCGTCCTGATCTTGGCGTGATCCTCACTCCAGCCATGGGCAACCGGCCGGAGCTGACCACGACACCATGGGCGGCGGACAATGCCTGCTTCACCGATCCTGCTGGCTTCCGGCTGGAGCGTTACCTGCGATGGCTCGCCAGCATGTCGGTGTTCCTTCCGACCTGCCTATTCGCGGTGGCGCCCGACGTTGTCGCCGACGCCGTGGCTACTTGGGAGCGTTCAGCGCCGGTGCTGCCGCTGATCCGCGCGGCCGGCTACCCGGCTGCACTCGTCGCGCAGAACGGGATCGAGGACATGGAGGTCGAGTGGGACGCCTTCGACGTGCTGTTCCTCGGCGGCTGCACCCGGTGGAAGCTCTCCGACGCCTCCCGGATCATCACCGCCGAAGCCCGGCGCCGAGGCAAGCCCGTGCACATGGGCCGCGTGAACAGCAGGAAGCGACTGCGCACCGGGTCCATGTGGGGCTGCACCAGCGTTGACGGCACCTTCCTCGCCCCAGCCCCCGATTTCAACGTTCCGCGCCTCGTCAGTTGGCTGGACGAACTCAACCGCGAACCGTCGCTCCAACTCGGCGGCGCCCACCCACAAGGTTTCGCAGCATGAACCGCCCCATCGGTTTCGCGGCGCTCGCCGCTTTTGCCACCACCATTCCTGCGGCCAACTGGCTCATTGGCAACGTCGGTACGACCTGCGTTCCGCACGGGCCGTGCTTGATCCCGGTAGCTCCCGGTCTCGCCGCGCCATCGGGCGTTCTGATGATCGGCGCCGCGCTGGTGCTACGGGACATGGTGCAGGAGTGCCTGGGGCGCCGCTGGACCATTACCGCGATAGCTGTCGGCACCCTCCTGGCCGGCCTATTCGCGCCGGGACCGCTGGTTCTCGCCAGTGCCATGGCCTTCATGCTTTCCGAGATGGCCGACCTCGCCGTCTACACCCCGCTGCGACGGCGCGGTCTGGCTCTGGCTGTCACCTTGTCTGGGCTGGCCGGTTCCGTGATCGACAGCGCCGTCTTTCTTTGCCTGGCCTTCGGTTCGCTCGACTTCATCGGCGGACAGGTGGTGGGCAAGCTGTGGATGACGCTCGCTGCCGGCGCAGTGCTGGTGGCGTTCCGCCAGCGGGCGAACTTGGTAGGAGGCGTAGTCCGATGACCCCGGCAGAGACCGTCCGCGTCTCCCGTGCCCTGTACATCGAGATCCGCGACTGGCTGCTGGCCAACGATCCGGACGGGCCCGAGAACTACGAATGGGCGCAGACCATCGTGCCACCGGAAACGGCGGAGCACCTTGGCAGCGACATCATCTGGATCATCCTCTGCGCGGGGCGCTCCGCCCAGGCGGCGCGGACGCTGGAGAAGCGGGTGTTCGCCGCTCTCCGCGCCGGCCAGCCCGCGGTGACCGCTTTCGGCTATCGCGCCAAAGCCGCCGCCATCGACCGGGCGTGGATGGAGCGCGATGCGGACTTCGCCGCGTTCCAGGCGGTCCATACCACGGGCGATGTCGACGCGATGCTGGAATGGTGCGGCGCCATTCCCTTCGTCGGCGCCATCACGAAGTACCAGCTCGCCAAGAACGTCGGCTTCGACGTCTGCAAACCAGATATCTGGCTGGCCCGGCTGGCCGGGCTGCCGGAGAAGACGCCCGCTGCCCGGCTGTTCCCCGCCTGTCAATCCCTGTGCGCCGGGCTGGCGGCGGCAACAGGTGACCGGATCGCCGCCGTGGACTCCGTCCTCTGGCTGGCCTGCAACAAGCAGCTCATGGAGATCGACGCGGCGGGTGTGCGGTTCGTGCCACGGGTCGGTGTGCGGCGGTCGATCTTCGAGGCGGCGGAGTAGGCAGTGATGAAAGTCAGCCTGCCGCACGGCGACATTCCCCAGCCCACCATCTTCGACAAGCGTTGGCAGAACCGCCGCGAACGCTGGGCGCCGCCGGAGAGCCGTGATCTGTTCCGGCCCGCCGAGTTCGGAGTGGACATCGCCGAGGAACGGGCCGCCCGCGATCTCGTGTGCCGGCACCATTACAGCGGCAGCTTCCCGGCTGCGCGGCTTTCGATCGGCCTCTATCGCAAGACCGGCGTCGCTCCGGCCGCACTGGTCGGGGTTGCCGTCTTCAGCGTGCCGATGCAGGGGGCCGCGATCACGCGCTACACCGGGTTGTCGCCTGTGAACGGCGTCGAGCTGGGCCGGTTCGTTTGCACGCCGGAGGTGGCCTTCAACGGCGAAACGTGGTTCCTTCGGCGCGCATTGCCGATCCTGCGCGCCGAGAAGGGTGTCGCCGCGGTGCTTTCCTACGCCGACCCAATGGAGCGTACCACGGCTGGAGGCGAGCTCACGAAGCCCGCCCATGTCGGCCAGATATATCAGGCCCACAACGCCACCTTCGCCGGCCGCGCCGCCGCGCGTTGGCTCTGGATCGACCGCAATGGTCAGGTGGTGAGCCCGCGAGCATTGTCGAAGATCCGCATGCAGGAACGCGGGCACGCCTATGCCGAGCGCCAGATCATAGCGACCGGGGCCGACGCACGACGCCCAGGTGAAGAGCCCTCTGATTGGCTGCGGCGGGTGCTACGCGAGCCGACATTTCGGCGCGTAAAGCACCCAGGCAACTTCGCCTATGTGTTCGGCCTCACCAGGGAAGCGAGGACGACCATCAAGCTCGCCAACCCAACTCCCCTGCCCTTTCCGCGCCTTCGTCATGTCGCCCGTCAGCAGCCGGCGGCAAGCAGCGGCGTCACCGGCGACCTCTTCGGAGGAGCAGCATGAAGCCTTCCGTCTCCCCGATCGCATGCGCTGAAGCCGCCTTCACAGAGACGATGGCGGAAACCGGCAGCACGCGCGCCGCGGTAGTCGCGGCAATCCAGGCCTACCAGTTCGCCGAGGCCACGCTGCAGGAGGCCGGCACCGGCAACTTGGTCGATGACCTCCAGTTCCCGACGCAGGAAGCCGCCGAAACCCTGTGGTCCTGCCTTTCGGTAATGCGCACCGTGATGGAGGCGGAGCGCGACATCTCCTCGTTCATATTCGCCGCCTCCTGCCTGGAAATGGCCGTTGCAGTGCTTGCGGAGACCATGGCGCCCCACCTCATCGCCGCGCATCTCCGCGACATCATCCTGCGGGTGCATGCCGGCGAATTCGACCCCTCCGACATCGCCAACATGCAGCCGGCCTCGGCTGCGAGGAACTGACCATGACCGAACCCAAGTTCGTGCGCCGCTACGTGAAGCGCTACGACCAGCCTGACCGATATACCTGCGACGTGGTGTGGACCGACCGGAAAACCGGACGAGAGGTTCTGTCCTACGACGGTGGAGACCCAGCAAGCACGAACCCCGCCTACGGCGGCAAGTCGGATGCGGAACGGTTCAAGAAGATGGGCCTGGACATCTTCGCCGAGATCCCCGTTGAGGACTCCAAGCTGCCCGTTGAGCCGGGAGAGGTTGAGCGCTGTACCGCCGCCCGCGCCGCCCGTGAACAGCGCGAGCGCGAGGAAGCTGAGGCTGTCGACCTGCTCGACTTCCTCGGCGCCGATGCCGCGACCTTCGTGTTCGAGGAATGGGAAGAGGGCGAAGAGCAGATCCTTCGTCCGGCGCTTGAACGGCGCGGGTTCACCGACATCAGCTTCTCGATGGGCGAGCAGGACAGCTTCGGCCCGCTATCGCGCTGGTGCGCCGCCACCGACAGCGACGGAAAGCGCCGCCGCTTCATCTATGGCTGAGGACCCGAACATGCCCCGCATCGCTCCCCAACACGCCAATGACCCCTGGCGCCCTCTCCGCGCATGGCCCGATGACTGCCTGGTGCAATGGGGCGGCAAGGGCGTCGTCCTCTCCGAAACCGGTTCCTACGGCACCGCGTTCTTCGAGGCCTTTCCCAACGACGGCAGCGGCGGTTACCTGCGCGGTGAAGGGAAGACCGTCGAGGAGGCGGAAGCGGATTGCTTCAGCCAGTGGCAGCGCCAGCACGCCTGCCACACGACCGGCGGCCACCGGTGGACGCGGGCGCGCCGGCTGAAACCACGCGATGATCCGCGTGACGACGGGGCCGGTTCCGGCTCGCACAGTCGCCGCGGTCGGCGGCGGGGTGCTCGCGTCAGCACCTACACCAACGGCGGCTGCTTCTGCCTGAAGTGCGGCGCCTTCGCGACGGTGATGGCGGAGGTGGTGGAACTAGGGGCCTGGAAGGCGCCGCTCTCTGTCTCCGAGCTGGAGACGATCGCGGACGGCGGGCTTCGGCAAGAGCCCTGGGAGCGCCGCGACCCGGTGCGCTGGGCGAAGTATCGTCGTCGCCTCGCGCTCCGCGCCAAACTGCACGGGCTGAAGCTGCCCGATCCGAACTACCCCGCACACGCGCTTGCACCTGATGCCGACCCGTTCGAGGACGACGTCTATCGCATGGCCTGCCGTGAAGCAGTGGTCCGCTTCTACGCGCAGGAGCGCCTGCGGCTCCAAGCCGAAGCTGACGCGCAAGGCGTCGGCATCACCGGCTTCTTCGACGGGCTCCACCTCGCCTCTTTCCACCGTGACGCCGTGAGCATGGGCCTGCTGCCGGCGGAGTGACCGCCATTCCAAGCCCTGCCCCCAATCAGCACCAGGAAACGACATGCCCCAGTTCATCACCGATGATGCGCTTCCGGCGGCCACAGCCGCTGACGATGGCCCCGCCGCCCTTGCGAGCCCTGCGCCACTCCCCATGCTGCTGTTCTGTCCACGCTGCGGCCTTCAGCATATCGACGCGCCGGACGAGACGGCCGGCTGGACCAACCCGCCCCACCGGAGCCATCTCTGTGCCGACTGCGGCTGCGTCTGGCGGCCGGCCGACGTACCGACCAGCGGTGTGCTGGCCATCGCCACTTCGGGAAAGGCGGACAACTGGAAGGGCGCCGATGCCGTCGCCGCGGCAGAGGCAAAACTGCTCCGGACGTTCAAGGACATCATGACGCTTGCCGGTGCTGCCCGCGAAGACGCTGCGCAGCTTCCCGGAGTGACCGACATGCTGATCGGCAAAATCGCAGGCCTGTCGCGCGCTGCCTCCATCGTCGCAGCCGCGATGGACGACCCTGCGGAGTGCAGCATTCAGGTTGGTGCCTTCAGGGAAGCGTCAATGCATCCTGGCGCGCTTGATCCGCTCCAGGTGGTTGAGCAGGTCGGCCAAGTCGTCGGCGTCCTCAATGCTGAGCGAGGACATCTCCCGGTCCCCGACGCGGGCGACGTCGCCGGTCGTGGTGTCGATGACCATCCAGCCATTTCCGGCGGGGTTGGGGGCAATGTCGTAGACAGCGTTCATAAGCCGAGATTGGTTCTCGTCGGCGGCCCACGCCATTGCGAGGAGGGGGTAAGCAGGGGCGCAACCGGACAGGCCCCTTTGACGGCCGCCGGGAGCGCCGACACCGTCCCGACGGAGGACCAGCCATGAAGACGATCTCCCTCTGGCAGCCGCACGGCTCCCTGCTGTTCATCCTCAACCCCGCCACCGGGCGCCCCTTCAAGCTGCATGAGACGCGCCACTGGGCGCCGCCGGCCCGGCTGATCGGCCAGCGCATCGGCATCCACGCCGCGAAGAACAAGGCGGACCTGGAAGGGTTGCAGGCCTACATTCGCGACCGGGACGCCGGGGGACCTGAGTTTGCCTGTGACGAAGCATTCCGTGTCGCGCTGCGCCAGCGGTTCGAGAAGCTGGTCGACATTCCGCGTGGCTGCTTGCTCGGCACCGCCGTGCTGGTCGCCGCGCACCGGACGGAATCCCGATCCATGGAGGAATGGGGCCACTTCGGCGACTTCTCCCCGGGCCGCTGGGCCTGGGAACTGGACGATGTCCGCGCCCTTCCGGCGCCGGTTCCTTGGCGCGGCGCGCAGGGCCTTTTCGAGGTGCCGGATGAGGCGTTCGTCACCGCCGTCGGAATCGCAGCATGAGCCGCCCCAGCCTTCCGATCACAGAGGCCGAGGCGCGTCGCCACGATCCCGCCGTTGAAGCCGCCGCCCTGGCGCTTCTCAAGGCTATGGCCGAGGCCGGCCTATCTGGTCAGTTCCTCGACATCACCGCCGTGCTCACCCCGCGGGAGGGCGGCGTCTGCCGCCGGGTGCGCGCCGGCATCTCCGTGGTCATCGGCGATCCGGAGGAGTTCGAGGATGCCTGACCCGGTCACCACCATCACCGCCGTGCTGCGCGCCGTGCTCCCGCCGGGCGTCCCGCCTTCCTTCCGCCGCGTCCTGGCCGCAAGCTTCGACGGTACCGGGCGACGGCGCACCGTTGTCGCTGACCTGGAGATGGTAGACGGCCTCACCGCAACGGTCGAGGCGTGGCACTACACGCCGGGCGGTTGGGCGCATCGGTGGCGCGACATGGTCGGCGGGCCGATCTTCTGGGATGGCCGGCGCTGGGTCCGAGACGAGCAGCAACTGCGCCTTAAGGGGATCTGACACCATGGCATTGACCCTGGACGACATCAGCGACGCCAGCCACGGCGAGCGCATGACCCACTTCCTCCATCAGACCAGCGGGAAGACCGGTAGCAGCCCGGCCGAAGTGGATCATGCCTGGCGCTTGGCCACCGAGGAGATGCTGAACGAGGCCCACTGCATGCTCCGGCACCTGACCGGCGTCACGCCCAGCGTATAGGAAGGAAGCCCGTGAAGCTGATCCTCTCCCGCAAGGGCTTCGACTCCTCGGCAGGCGGCGTTCCCTCCCCGATCTTCCCGGACGGCTCGATGGTCTCGCTGCCGATCCCGAGCCGTGATCCGGTGACCTATTCCCAGATCCGGTGGAAGGACACCAACCTGGGCGAGATCGCCGCGGCGCTCACCGGGCGCCCGCTGTTCCGCCGCATCCCGGCCCACCTCGATCCAGACCTCGCGCTCGACGCCCGCCCGCGCCTTCCCGGCTGGCGGCCCGCATTCGGCCAGACCAGCGCCGCACAAACGCATCTCGCCAATCAGGGCGTCGGTGTCAGCGACATGTTTCTGTTCTTCGGCTGGTTCAGGCAGGTGGAGGAGGACGGCGCCGGCGGCTGGCGCTGCCGCCGTGGCGCGCCCGATGTCCACGTCCTTTTCGGCTGGCTCCAGGTCGGGGAGCTGCTACGGCTTGGCCCCGACAGCGCCGCGCTGCGCGCTGGCCGTCCGGAATTTGCCGAGCACCCGCATTTCAATGGGCGCTGGGACGCCTCCAACACCGTCTACGTCGCGTCGGAGCGGCTGGTGATCGACGGACAAGACATGGGCGTGCCGGGCGGCGGGACGTTCCCGCGCTTCCACACCGGCCTCCAGCTCACCAAGCATGGGGAGAACCGGGGAACATGGTCCCTGCCGGGCTGGTTCCTGCCGGCGGGCGGGCCGGTACTGTCCTATCACACGGACCCGGCACGGTGGGCGCGGGATGGGGATCGGTGCATGGTGAGGACGGTTGGGCGGGGGCAGGAGTTCGTGATGGACGTGACCAGCACGCGTGAGGCGGCAGATTGGTTTGAAACCCTCATCCAAGTGGGTCGCCAAGCGCCTCCATCAGGAACGACGCAATCTCAGCGCCTTCCTGCCATCTCGGCAGATAATGGTCTGTATTAGGAAAGATTACCAGTTTCGAAGGACAACCGCATTGACACAGCCTCTCGTGCAAATCAATGGCTGTCTTTACGCTCGCTCGGTCATCCATATCGCCGTGCAGGATGAGGGACGGCGTTTTAATTTTCTCGACGTGATACAGCGCTGAGCGTTCTATCCCGGCCGTTACGGTACCGCCGGATTCTTCAACGAATGCAGCGTGAATTCCCTTTATCAGAAAGGTGCTTTCATCAACCAAGTCATAGGAGCCCGCCGACAGAACAAGCGCCCGCAGGGACGGCTCGGCGGTGGCCACCATGGCCGATACGACCGCTCCACGGCTCCAACCGCACAGCGCGATCCGGCTGGAGTCCACGCCCGGCATGGCGCGAAGGTGCGCCAGCCCTGCCCGAACTGCTGCCTGAGACCGCGGCCCGCAGAAATCCAGTTGACCCTCGGAAGCTCCATAACCGGGCATGGACACAGCAGCCGCCACATAGCCCATGACGAGAACCGAACGAAAAATGCCGGCACGGACCATCACTTCGGCGCCTGGGCGAGGGTCTTTCTGATGCCCGTGCATGAGCATGACGGCTGGCCGAGAACCGCCACCGGACGGGCGCTCGATGATGAGTTCCGCCTTGTCGCCGCCCATGTCGGTCGGGGTGAGGAAAATTCGTTCTTGCATGCCGCCTACTTCACTGCTGATCCGGACAGGCGCGAAACCACCTCCGCCCTGACCTCGCTTTTAAGATCATCCGGCAACAGGGCATAGGCGCGGAGCAACCGCGCAATCCCTATCCGGTCTCTACCGACATCAGGTTCCGGCGCAAGCACCTCTGCCCGCTGCTCGGGCGGCAGGCGCTCCAGGCACGCCACCAGAGCGTCCACGACCGGGTCGATCGGTCGGCGCTCGTAAACCCAATGCGTCACGGTTGACCGGTCTTCGCCGTGGTGCAGCGCACGGCGAAGGTCGGTGAGATCCATTCCCAGGCCCTTCAGCCGGCGGGCGAAGGGCGTATCGGCCTGTGTCGGTCTTGGCATGGATCAACCCTATACCGGCCTGCAGGCACGGTCAATTTTTTGTCGCGTATGGCTACAAACCTCGTTGACGTTATTTGTAGCTTCACGCTACATTTAATCAACGAACAACGCCGCGCTTGCCGCCAACCGGAGCCGACCATGACCGCCAAGACCGAAGCTATCGCGAACGCCAACGCGCACCTGAACAACGTCGGCCTGCCCACGTACGATGATATGCTGGCCGCAGCTGAGGAGGCCATGCATCACCTCCGCTTCCATGATGACGAGAGCGACCCGCACATGGAGCGGCTCAAGGCGGTCATCGCCAAAGCTGGCGGGGAGGGCTGAACAATGGCCCAAACGCCCCAACATGCCCCTGCCACTGCGCTCCGCACCCTGCTGAGCGTTGCCGGCGAAGCGGCCGACTGGATGTGCGAGGCGCACGAGGGCACCGCCCAACATGAGCGCGGAGTGGAGTTGCGCAAAGCCATCACCGTATTCCAAACGGCGCAGCGCGCCGCCATGCCCACTCTCGCGCCGGACCTGCTGGATTTTGCTGAGTGGGTGAAGAGCAACCTCGCTGTCTTGAAACACAATGGCGACCGCATCCCTGAAGCCGTCAGGGGGGAGATCCTGTCCGGGATCATCGAACGCGCCGATGCCGCTATCGCCCAGGCGCCCAACCTCTGAAGGCCTTCGTGCCACTTCCTGAACATCCGGGACACACCGGGCGATCAAACTGCAAACCCAAGAACAGAGGGCGCGATGAACAAAGACAGGCGGAAGCGGCTCGCAGAAGCTGCTGAACTTCTTGAACAAGCTCTCGCTGTCATCAGCGAAGTGAAGGATGAGGAGCAAGAGGCATTCGACAACCTGCCAGAGTCCTTCCAGCAGGGCGAGCGAGGCCAGACGATGGAAGAGGCGATAAGCAACCTCGACGACATCCATATCGCCATCGAGGAGGCGCGAGACACCATCGCCGGGATAGCAGGTGGCGCCTAAACAGCCTTCGGGCCGGCTTCCCGAACGCCCAGTAGTCGCCGGGCGGATCACGAGACGAACAACCCTTTCCCCTTCGGAGAACAACCGTGGCCACCAACATCCGCCTCATCGTCGCCGAGAAGATCCGCAACGCGCGGAAGCCGCTGACGGTGACGAAGGTCAAGCTCGCTGCCGAGGGCGGCAAGCACACCATGACCATCGGTCGTTACAAGACCGCCATCCCCGACCAGACCAAGCGGTACGCGATCTTCTGCTATGGGCGGAACGTCCTGCCGCACCGCCGGGAAATGTTCTTCCGCTCCGCCGCCGATGCCACCGTCTGGCTCATCGACTTCTGTGGGGGCCAGCGCCTCCGGCAGGAACTCAACCTCTGACCACCATCCGCCGGAGCCATCCCATGTCCGCCTTCGATCTCGGCCCTACCACCAAGACCTATGAGAACGCGCACTTCATGGTGCACGTCGAGGATGACGAGGACGGGACGTTCGGACTGCTGATCGAGCCGAAGCGGGGCGAAGTCAGCGCCGCCCGCGTCTCCAGCCTCGCGAGCAGCCGGGGCTTCCTCCACCAGTTCAATCACGAGTACCGCTCGAAGGGGTCAGCCTGCCGCGCAGCTCGCAACCTCCTGAATGGCCCGCTCAGCCGGGCCGGTTAACACCGGACCGGTTCCCACGGTGCCCGCCTCGCCGGACGCCTTGGAAACCGGATCGACGCGATCCCCACACTTCCCGGCCCATACTTCCCGGAGACCACCATGTCCGCCCAAATCCTCCCCCTCCCGCTGGCCGCACCTCAACCCCAGCAGCCGGTCGAGCCGAAGCAGCAGACCCCGCGAGGCCCGACCTACACCACGGTCCAGGGCAACAAGTACGAGGCCGGGCGGGACATCGCCGAGGTCGCGAAACTGGTCCGGGGCGACATCAAGGCGGCCATCGCCGCCGGCACGCTGCCCGCAGGCATCAAGTGCGGTGTCCGCATCGAGCGCTACAGCATGGGGCGGTCGCTCCACCTATCGGTCAGCGCCTGCCCGATCATGGTGGTGAACCCCGTCTATGTCCGCTGGCAGCGCGACAACCCCCATGCCTGCATGTTCGAGGCGCCGCCGGATGCCCGCGACCGTTTCAGCCCGGAGGGCCAGCACGTCATCGACACGCTGGAGGGCATCGTCGATGCCTACAACCGCCGCGTCACCAGCGATCAGCCCGACGACTACAGCAATGTCAGCTTCTACACCAACATCGCTTTCGCGCTGGACCTGCGGGAGGAGCAGAGCAAGACGATCCTGGCCCTCCAGTCGGAGGTGAGCCTGCGGAACGCCTGGAAGCCGGCGGGCGCCAACAGCGCCACCCAGGTCTGAAGGAGATCACCATGTCGGACTTCTCCGCGCTCGACAACCTCCGCATCACGAATCAGGCCACGCCCGCCGGCACTGCCTATCACGCGGCGCGCCACTCCACGGAGGCCCGCGGCCTGACGGCGGTCACCAGCCTCGCCACGAAGCAGACCTCCGTCATGCTGGACGGCCGGCCCATTGGCCGCGTCCACGCGCTCAACGACACAGCGCCCGGCGCCTTCCTCTGGCGGGCGGAGTCCTTCCAGGTGCCCGGCTTGTGGTGTGGCCGCTCGCTGTGGAGCGGCACCGGGCCGGACGGGTATTTCCAGGACCCGGTGGAGGCGATGGCCGCAGTGGTGGTCGACAACATCGGTTGGGAGACCGACACACCGATGCATAACGGCCTGACCAGCACTGACGATTTCCAGATCGCCGAACGCGCCATGATCCCCGGCTTCGTTCTGACCGCCCGCATCACCTCGGAAGGGCGCGCCTGCTTCGCAGTTTGGTCCTCCGCCAACTGGACCACGGGGTGCTATTCCCTCCCGCTGCTGGACCGTTACGCCGAGACCTTCGATGACGCACAGCGGCTGGCCACCTCTGCCGGCGCCGCGCTCCTGGTCGCCGGGGTCACTTGGTCTATGGTGGACGCCGAGTTGACGATCACACGCTGGCTGGAGGCCCAACACCTCCCGCCCCGCGGCGTCTGGTAATCGGGGGAAAGCGCGTCACCCAGCTATGGCCAGATCATCGCTGACGAACAGTGCGCGCTCAGAATGAAAGCAAACTTAGCTGCCTCGTGAACTGCTTTCCATTTTAAAACGCGCATTTTCTTGCAAACATAAATTTCTTATTCCGTTCTGTGTGTTCGTTGTCCACTCAATAGCACCACCGTAAAATCAACCATCACCTCCCGCTCTACTGACCCGGCATCCGAACCGCGATGCCGGGCACACCCCGTTCTTGCCCACATGGGGAACCTGCATGTCCGTCTCCGCCCAGGTGCGCGTTCCGCAGCTTGCCGACCTCTCTGCCCAGATCGGCGCCGGTACCAAAATCTCCCCGCAATTCCTGGTCGGCGTCGCCAATCAGCACTTCGGCGGCACCATGGCAGCCGGCACCTACTCGACGGCGGACGCCTACGACCTTGCGGAACAGGCGCTCAACAGGCTGATCCTGGAACGCCGGGTCATGTTGGCGCCCACGGTCGGGCTGGTGTCCGCCCAGGTCCGGGTCGGCGACCTGGAGGCCATGGGCGCGCTGCTGCCGACACGCACCCGGCGGGATGATGAGGTCGAGGCCTTCGACCAGTTCAGCACGCCCCCCGCCCTGGGCTTCGCCGCGGCGTGGCTGGCGGACCTGAAGCCCGGAGACGTGGTGCTGGAGCCGAGCGCCGGTGTCGGTGGTCTCGCTGTCCACGCCCGGAACGCCGGCGCATCGGTGGTTTGCAACGAGCTGTCGGAGCGCCGCGCCGGACTGCTGGAGGGGCTGGGGTTCGCACCGGTCTTCCGCGAGAATGCGGACCATCTCCATTCCGTTCTTCCGAAGCAGGTGCTGCCCACGGCGGTGCTGATCAACCCGCCGTTCAGCGCCACCGCGGGCCGGCTGGGCGACAAGGCGGACCCGATGACCGCCGCTCGCCACGTCGACCAAGCGCTGAAGCGGCTGCTGGTGAACGGACGGCTGGTCGCGATCCTGCCGCCGGGCATGGCCTTCGGCGCCGCCCGGTTCCGGGACTGGTGGCGGCAGATCATCCAGGTCTACTCGGTCAAGGCGAACTTGCTGCTGGACGCCCGCGCCTTCCGGAAGGCTGGGACCGACATCGCGGTGCGCGTCGCGGTGATCGACAAGACCGGGCCGACGTCCGCAACGAACCGCCCCATCGTGGCGGAGCTGGACTCCATCACCAGCATGATGGCGGTGCTGGAGAACGTTCGGCTGAACCGGCCGCACGTCGTCCCCGCCGCTGGTCCGAAGATGCCGGCTGCGGTCGCCCGCCCCGCAGCGCCGACACCGGCCCGCCCACGCCCCGCCGTCGAGCAGGCCAAGACGCGCGACCGCCACGATGCCCCGATCACCGACACCAAGTACGAGCCCTATGAACCGCAGCGCCTGAAGGTGCCCAGCGCGCGGCCGCATCCATCCAAGCTGGTTGAGAGCGCCGCGATGGCCGCTGTGCTGCCGCCGGAGCCGCGGTATGCCCCGCACTTCCCGGAGAGCGTCATCCTGGAGGGGCGGCTGTCGCTCGCCCAGCTCGAAGCAGTAATTTATGCCGGTCAGGCGCACGGGGAATTCCAGCCGGCCGCGCCAGGGGAGACGCCATGCCGCGCCGGCTACGCAATCGGGGACGGGACCGGTGTCGGTAAAGGCCGGGAGGCTGCGGGCATCATCTTCGACAACTGGCACCAGGGCCGCCGTAAGGCGCTCTGGATCACGAAGAACGATTCCACCCTGCTCGGCGCCGCGCGACGGGACTGGTCCGACCTCGGCGGCGATCCCTCGGTCATCTTCCCGCTCTCCAAGACGCCCGCGGGTGAAGCCATCAAGGCACCGCACGGCATCCTGCTGGTCAGCACCGGGACTCTGCGCAGCAAGCCTCGGGAGAAGATCACCCGTCTCCAGCAGATCCTCAACTGGCTGGGCCCGGACTTCGACGGCGTCGTTATCTCCGACGAGCACCACGCCGCCGCGAACGCCGTAGAGACGGACGGCTCCCGTGGCAAGACGAAGGCCAGCCAGACCGGGTTGGCGTCGGTGGACCTCCAGAAGTCGCTCCCGCTGGCGCGCATCGTCTATGTCTCGGCAACCCTGGCGGACAAGGTCGAGAACCTGTCGAGCTGCGACCGCCTCGGCCTGTGGGGCTTCGGCACCCCATTTGCCACCAAGCTCGCCTTCATCGACCAGATCAAGTCCGGCGGCATCGCGGCGATGGAGATCGTCACCCGCGACCTGAAGGCGCTTGGCCGTTACGGTGCCCGCTCGCTCTCCTACGAGGACATCCGGTACCGGCGGCTGGTTCACGACCTGACACCGGAACAGGTCGCGCTCTACGACGAGATGGCCGAGGCGTGGCAGGTCGTGCTGGCCAACGTCCACGAAGCCACAAAGCTGGTCGGCACCGCGAGCGACGGACAGGCGATGTCCAAGACGATGAGCGCCTTCTGGGGGACGCACCAGCGGTTCTTCAATCAGGTGCTGACCGCCATGATGATGCCGACGATCCTCCAGGAGATGGAGGAGGATGTCCGGGCCGGACGGTCGCCGCTGCTCTACTTCGTCAACACCAACGAGGCCGCCCAGGAACGCGCGCTTGCAAGGGAAGGCGCCGAGGAGAACCTCGACGATCTCGACACGTCGCCGCGGGAAAGCCTGATCCAATACCTGGAACTGTGCTTCCCGGTGAAGCAGCACGAACCCTATGCCGACGAGTCCGGGAACATCCGAGTGCAGGTCGCCACCGATAGAGCCGGTGCCCCGATCATAAATCAGGAAGCCCTGGAGATGCGGGAGAACCTGCTGGGCCGCATCGGGTGCCTCCGCGTCCCAAACGGCCCGCTGGAGCAGCTTCTGGACCGCTTCGGCCCCGACATGGTGGCCGAGCTGACCGGACGCACCAGGCGCATCGTGAAACGGCCGGACGCCAGCGGCATCGTGCGGCCGGTGATCGAGCCCCGCAGCAAGGCCCACATGATGGCCGACCTGCAAGCCTTCCAGGAGGACCGGAAGCCGATCGTCGCCTACAGCAACGCCGGGAACACCGGCATCGATCTCCATGCCGGGCGGAAGTTCAAGAACCGCCGGCAGCGCGTGCTCTACATCGCCCAGGCCGGCTGGAGTGCGAAGGAAGCGACCCAGGCCGTGGGCCGCCCGCACCGCTCCGATCAGGAATCGGCACCGGAGGTCGTGCTGTGCACCACCAGCCTGAAGGGGCACAAGCGGTTCATCACCTCGATCGCCCGGCGGCTGGGCCAGCTCGGCGCCCTCACCAAAGGCCAGCGCAACACCGGGGAGCAGGGGCTGTTCAGCGAGCGCGACAACCTCGAAGGGGATTACGGCTCCGCCGCACTGTTCCAGCTCATCAAGGATCTGGACTCCGGCAAGGAGGTCAGCGGCCTCAACATCGATGAGTTCCAGCGGCAGTTGGGATTGAAGCTGCTGAACGAGGAAGGCGACCTTCTGATCGCGAAGCTGCCAACCGTGAAGCAGTTCCTGAACCGCCTGCTGTCGATGCGCGTCGATCCGATGAACCGCCTCTTCGATGAGTTCGCCTCCCGGCTGGACCAAGCCGTGGAAGCCGCGGCCGAGGCTGGCCTGCTCAACGTCGGGGTGGAAACCGTCATCGCGGACAGCATCGAGGTCATGTCGCCACCGCGCGTCGTCTACACCTGCCCGCGGACCGGCGCCGAGACGACCTACACCGAACTCAAGGTCTGGCGCCGGAACAACCCCATCAGCTACGACGAGGTGATGGAGAAGCACCCCGACATCCTGCGGTTCGTGAAGAACCGGAAGACCGGGCGCGTCTATGCCCTCCGCCCGGCGCACAACCGCACCGACCTCAAGGATGGCTCCGTGGTGCCGCAGTACCGGCTCGTCGGGCCTCTGCACACCCACTACGTCGATGCGAAGCACATCGATGACCGCTTCGCGACCTACAAATTCATCGACCACAGGAAAGCACGCCCTGCCTGGGCTGCGGAGGTCGGGCAGAGCGAACCCTTCCAGGTCGAAGCCATGCACGTCATTTCCGGCATCCTGCTCCCGATCTGGGACAAGCTGTCGGACACCGGAGAGCCGAAGGTCTACCGGCTCCAGACCGATGACGGCACCCGCCTGCTCGGGCGTGTCGTGCCGGCGGTGCAAATCCGTCAGGTTCTTGCCAAGCTGGGCGCCAGTTACGGGAAACCCTGGTCACCGAAGGAGGCCATTGAGACGGTGCTGGCCGGCCATGACCTCCAGCTCGCCAACGGCTGGAGGGTGGTGCGGGCCAAGGTCTCCGGCGAGGCCCGCATCGAACTGAAGGGGCCGTCCTGGGGGACTATTACCAAGACTTGAAGAAGGTCGGGGTGATCCAGGAGATGATCTCCGGCGCCACCCGGTTCTTCGTGCCGCACAGCGGGCCGGGGGTGATGGCGAAGGTGATCCAGTACCGGCCCGTGGTGGATGGGGGAATGGCGGGGCAGCTCGGGCGGGGATAGTTGCGCATGCCCTGGAACCTGCGACGCGACGGTTGTAGGTTGGTGGTAGTCGACAACGATGCTACCCGTCCATGGATACCCCGGAATTCCTTACCATCCTCGGAAATCTGCGACGCAACACCAGCAATGGCGTCCGGGCGCCGCACAAGCCTCTGCTTCTGCTCTACGCTCTGGCGCGGTTGAAGGGTGGGCAGGAACGTATTCGGTACCGGGACGCGGCGTCCATTCTCCCAACCTTGATCCGTACCTACGGCCCTGTCGGCACGCGGGCGCGAGCTTCCGACCCGTTCGTACGGCTGCGCTCCGACGGCATTTGGAGCCTGGACGCCCATTCTTCTATCTTCGACGCCAGCGGCCAGGGCCGGCCAGCGGCTATGGCAGACGCTGACACATTGGGCGGCTTCACGACGGAGGTACTGGAACTGCTGCACCAGCAGCCCGGGCTGATCAACCAAGCCGTACGCCGTATCCTCGACACCAACTTCCCGGCCAGCCTGCATGAAGACATCGCTGCGGCGGTTGGGCTGGATCTGGAAGGAACCGGATCTGCCCGCCGGGACCCCAGATTCCGAGATGCCGTTCTCCGGGCATACCTCTGCGAATGCGCTGTGTGCCGGTTCCAGCTCCGATGCGGTGACGGGCTGGTCGGACTGGAGGCGGCACACCTCCGCTGGCATGCATTCGGCGGAGGGAGCGACATTGCCAATGGGCTGTCCCTCTGCGTGTTGCACCACCGGCTGTTCGACCTCGGGGTGCTGACCTTGACGCTGGACGGGCGAGTCGAGGTGAGCCGGTCAATCAGCGGGCCGTCAGCGCGGGGACTCTTCGACCTTGACGGAGCACCGGTGCTGACCCCGATCGATCCGGCGTTTCGACCGGGGCCGCAGAATGTGGAATGGCACAGGAGCCAAGTGTTCCGGGGATAAGGCAGTTAATAGATAACAGGTCAACCAAAAGAGGGAAGAAAATGCCTAAAGAAAACCATTTGCTTCTTAAGCGCTTGTCAGTGCGAGTGGACGCCCTTCGACGAGCAATGGACGCAGTTATGGCTGGGAGCACCCCGGATCATGCGAAGTGGGGCGCCTACAAAAATTATGCTCGCGCCTACAACGTTCTGGCTCAGGAATACATCAACGCCAGCGGCAACAGAGATGTGAATATGTATGATACTGACAAGATGGGCACTTGGTCGAGTACGGTTTGGCCATTTCAAAAGAGTGTTTTTGACACTATTTATGCAGACACGTTAATCCTTAGCGGCATACTTGTTAGCTACGATACAGGCACCTCTGCTTCGATTTCCCAAGTCCAAGATCTATTGTCAGCAAATCTAAGAAAAGCGATATTCAATAAGCCAGAAAAAGAACTCGATGTCCAAAACTCAATAGAAGCCTTGCTAGTCGGGAGAGGATACCAAAAATCCATTGATTATGACCGAGAATCCGGTAAAGTAAAGTTTTCTGGGAAGGAATTTATACCAGATTTTGCTTTCCCTTCATTGAAACTATCACTTGAAGTGAAGCTTATAAAGTCTGGAGGTAACGTTTCAAAGTGCATTGAGGAAATGAGCGCTGATATCCCTGCTTATCTTTCTGTTTATGAAAATGTGTTATTTTGCGTGTACGATCTCGGTGAGATCAGGGATGTAAGTGAGTTCCAGCATGGATTTCAAAGTCACGGCGGCGTACGGATCTGCGTTGTCAAGCACTAATTACTTCACACTATCGAGCGCAAAGCCTAATGCGTCAGGCTTTGCGCTCGCCCTTAAACAGTGGGCGCAGTACGTGCTTCGCGCCGCCACCGGACGAGATTGCGGGTGTGAATGGCGAGCATCAGGATCTCGACGTGGATCATCCCCCACATGCCGTCGTGGATGACGAGCGTGGTCCACAGCAGGGTCGAGACCAGCCCGATCACCGGGCCGGCCAGCACCTTCGAGCCCATGAGCCAATGGGTGAGCACGGAGAAGGTGCTGGCGAGGAACTGAAGGACGTAGGAGACGGTGAGCGTCACGATGAAGACGTGCCCGGCTATGATGATCTCGATCATGGGGTCACCCCCGGCGGCAGCGGCTTCATGCTGAAGCCCGGAAGATTGTCGAAACGGAAGGCGGAGCCCTGGACGGAGCGCAGCATCACCTCGGACGAGATCCAGTGCCGCCCCAGCTCTTGCGCCACCATGCCGGTGACGTTGCTCCCCGCCATGGGATCGTAGACCGTCTCGCCCGGTGCCGTGCAGGTCAGGATGATCGAGCGCGGCACCTCCGCCGGGAAGCGGGCGCTGTGCCGGGGCAGGCCGGCGGCCCGGCAGCGGCGGCTGTAGGCGTCCATGCCCGGCGCGCCGGCCGCGACGATCAGGTTGCCGGGCAGCGCGCCGGCACCCTTCGGTTCGAACGCCTCTTCACGGATGTCGTAATCGGAGGGGCGTTTCTGCGTCCTGCCCTGCTGCTTCCGCTGCCACCAGCGGTGGGTGTCCGGGCTGAACGGCACCGGTGGAAGCCGCGTGATGTCCCAGGACGGATTCGCGGCCTTGGATAGCAGCACGACGTGCTCGACCTGCCGCTTCGGCCGGACCTTCGCCTTGGAGGTCCACTGGATGTTGCCGATCCTGGTCGGGCTAAACCACGGCATCCGCCCGGCCAGATGGAGACCGCATTCATCGATGGCGCTCAGCACGTAGCGCTCGACGTAGGGCGACAGCGCTGGGGAGCCCGGCACATGGACGTCGCCCAGGTTCAGGGCCAGCGTCCCGGTGTCGGTCAGCAGATCGCGCCACAGGGCCGTCAGTCGCCGCATCCAGTCCAACCACTGCGGGACATCCATGCGACCGTAATCGCGCGCCACCACCGGGTATGGCGGGCTGGTCAGGATCAGGTCCACCGATTCCGGCTCGATCACGGAGGCCGCATCTTCGGCATGCGTCCACAGCGCGACGCCGAGGTCCGTCGAGTAGATCAGCAGCGTGACGCCGCGCCGGGCGCGCAGCAGCTTCGTATGGCCGGGATCGGCCAACTCCCAGATGCCGCGAGTGCCGTCGGCGATTAAGCCCTCCATCACGGCGGTCTGCCGGGCCCAGCGGACCTGCTGGTCGAAAACCCGGTAGCTCTGCCCATCGCCACAGGTCCGGCGCTCCTGGCGGAGACCGTCCGGAACACCGAGGCGCGTGGCGAGCTGCTGGTAGAGGTCGCGGGGCCGCGCCTTGCCGCCGGCCTCCTCCAGCGCTTCCAGAAGCGGGAGTTGCAGCATGCCCTGGAGCGATGCCTTGCTGGTCCGCTTCCGGGCTTCGGCTTCGGTGGCCTCTCCGCGATGGACCCGGCGAGCGCGGGCCTTCAGCGCGGCGGCGCTCGGGGTGGTGGCCTTTTGATCCTCGCTCATCGACCCTTCCCCCCGCTGCCGGTTGCCGCCCCGTATTCCCGATCCGCGATCCGGTTCACGAATTCCCGTTCCAGGTCGTCCTTCAGCATGTCGGGAAAAATGACGATGACGCCGGTCTCCGTCCTGCCCCGCTTGGCCGCTTCACGGGCACCGACGCGGGTGGTGTGCAGCCTGCCCAGCGGGCACTTCGGTGGTTTCGGGCTCATGTCCGGCCCCCCGGTAACTCCCGCTCGTAACGGTCCACCAGCTTGCGGAGCAGCTTCAGGTTCAGCGCCGGCTCCTCGACGCGCCAGCGGCACGCCGCGATGATGTCGCCCGGCATGGGCTTCTGCCGGCCGGGCCGGGACAACCACTCGTCCACCGCCGCCTCGATGGCCCATTTCGGGAATGGGGAGAGCAGACGGACCCAATCCTCCAGCGCGGCGACCTGCAATTCGAACGGCACATCCGGGACGTAGTAATGGGACAGCAGCGCGGCACAGCGGCCATTGACCCATGGGCCGTCTGCCGGGCGCAGATGGATTTCCAGGGCCGGGATGTCCGAAGCGAGGATTTCTCGATACTGTTCGCGGCTCACCAGCGGCGGCGCCCAGTTCAGGTCTTCATGGCGCCCGCCGAACTCGCCGTCAATCAGCGAATTCTTTTTTCCGGAGGCGAGCATCGACAGCAGCCGCGGCGTCAAACAGGGCGCTATGTGCTGATGTCCGACCGGCACTTTGGTAACTGCGTTCCGCTGCATTTCTTGATCTTCCTTCAAAATTCGCTTCCCTGATCGACCGGGCTTCTGCAATCGCGTCTTCGACTGCGCCATTCAGGAACCTCAGGGTATCGGGAGGTGACCGTTTGTTTTTCTTCGCCTTGTTGATCTTGTCCACGAACACGTCGCGGCAGAGGAGTTCATCCGCCCCAAGCTCGATCCAGCGCACCGCAAAGGTTCGGTCGGTCGTCGCTGGGTTGGCGCGGGCCAGTTCGGGGCCGTAGACCTCGACCCGGATTTCATCGAACGCCCGGATGATCCGCCGCCAGAGCGGCACCTCGGGCTTGGCTGGGACTGGCGCTCCGGCTGCGGCAACCCGCTCTAAAGCCACCGGAGCCGCATCAGCGCCGGGGGCGTCCGTGGTGACCGCAACCGGGGTGAGGTCGAGCACGACGTCGCAATGCACAGCGCCGTTCGCGCGCGTCTCAGCGCTTTCCCTAAGTTCTTTCTTCGGGTTATTCCCTTCTTTCTTATTTGGTTGGTTCTCTTCGCTTTGGTGGGTTGCCGGCGCTGGGCGGCCCTGGATCACCTGTGGTTGGCTTGTTTCCGCTGATTCCATAAAATCTGTTTCGTAACAGTAGTTTGCGTGGTTGCTTTGGTGGTTGTTCCGGTGGTCTGATTCCTGGGTTTCAAGCGGTTGGTGTGGTGGGTTTCTGGTGGGTTTTTCGTCGGTGATGTCCGGGCGTGCGGTTCCCTCACCGTCACCCTGGTACTGGTCATAGTTGACGATGGTGATGATGGTGCCGGCGGGCGACTTCCGGCAGACGATCATATTCTCCTGCTCCATGGCGGCCAGAAGGCGGCGCACGACAGTCCGATCCACACAGAACCCTTCGGAGATGAAGCGTTCGCTGGTGACGAGTTGTCCGCGTTCGAGCTGCACCAACCTGTCCGCAAAGCGCACCCTGACGGACCGCCACGCGGCTGTATCTGTCATCCACGCCCAGATGGCGGCGTCACGCAGATTGCGGAAAACGGGATGCGACCAACGGCGCCGATACGATTTCGCGAAGCCCTCATCGATCACCATGATGTTGATCCTCAGGCTTGGTGATCGTGGGCGAGGTCACTGAACTTGCTGGACGGCCCGTCAAAGCGCAGACGGGCCGTTGCGATCGCGCCCATGCGCTGCTTCGCGATGATGGCTTCGCCGATGTTGTAGACCTCGCCCAAGCGCTGCTGCCACTGCTGGTGCCGGTTGTTGAATTTATCGTCTGACTCATCTGGTCGACGGTTCGGTTCCGCCCGTTCCAGGTAGTATTGCTCCCGGTAGCAGAAGATCACGACGTCGGCATCCTGCTCGATGGAGCCGGAGTCCCGGAGGTCGGCCAGCATCGGGCGCTTGTCCTCCCGCTGCTCGACCTGCCTGGAGAGCTGGGACAGTGCGACCACCGGGACCCCGAGTTCCCGGGCCAGCTTCTTCAGCCCTCGGGTGATCTGGGTGATTTCCTGGACGCGGTTGTCGGTGCGGCCGCTGCCGGCGCTCATGAGCTGGATGTAGTCGACGCCGATCACCCCGACCTTGTGCTTCCGGACGAGTCGTCGGGCGCGGCTGACCAGGACCGGCAAGCTGTCCGCCGTCGTGTCGATGAAAAGCGGGATGTCGGAATCCACCCCGGTCATTTTCACGAATTCATCGTCGGAAATTTGGCCCTGCCGTTGTCGCGGTGTCGCGATCCCGGTTTCCTCGGCGAAGAAGTTCGCCGCCAACTGCTCCGCCGACATTTCGAGCGAGAAGACACCGACCGCGGCGGAGTTGGGAAGACCGGCCTTCCAGCGCTTGGCGCTGCTGACGGCGATGTTCTTGAGGAGGGTGGTCTTCCCCATGCTGGGGCGACCAGCGATGATGATGAGGTCGGTGGGCTGGAGCCCGCCGGTCAGACGGTCGAGGTCGATCAGGCCCGTCGAGACCCCGGACAAACCGCCGCCGGTACGCCGAGCAGCATCGGCCCGGTTCAAGGCTTCCTCGGCTGCATCGCGCATGCTGGTGAACGTCGCCTGTGACGCCGGTGCGATGTCGAGGATGCGATCCAGGTCGCCGGCGAACTCCGCAATGGCCTCCTCCGGTGACCGGCCGCTGCCGACGTCGTAGGCGTCATCCAGCATCGACAGCGCCACCTCGATCTGCTGCCGGCGGAGGAACAGTTCATGGATGATGCGGCCGTAATCGGCGCTGTTCACCACCGTGACGACATTGGCCACCAGGCGGGCGAGGTAGGCAGCTCCACCCCCATCCCCGGCCAGATCGGCATCGCTGGCGAAACGATCACGGAGGGTCACCGGATCGGCTTTGCGGCCGGCCTCGACCTCTTCGGAGATCGCCGCGAAAATCCTCTGGTGCGCCGGATCGTAGAAATGCTCAGGCCGAAGGAACTCGCTGACCTTCTCATAGGCCCTGTTGTTGATGAGGATGGCGCCGAGCAGCGCCTGTTCCGCCTCCTCGTTGTGGGGCGGGGTCCGCTCGATGTGACCGGGGTTGCCGATGTGGTTCATTTCTGTGGTTCCCCGAAAAACGTGTTCAGACGGTCGTTGATGACGCGCTGCGCATCGGTGATCTGTTCCGTCGTCCACCCCAGGGCGGCACGGTAGGCGCGCTCCGCCTCCAGGAGGTCGTCGCGCGTCTTGCGGCAGGGGCTGGCGTCATGCGCCCGCACCGCGGCGGAGCGCATCTCCAGGAGGCATTCCGCTTCGGTCATGCCCTCCGTGACGACGATCAGGTGCGGTGCGGCCATGATGCTCATCGCGTTCCTGCCTTTTCCGCCAGACGGGCACCGGCAGCCACCGCCACGGCGTCGTGCTCCAGGCTCTGCGCAAGCTGCCGGGTAAGCAGAACGGTACGCACCGAGTAGGCGCGATCTTTCCCACGTCGCTCGGCTTGGACTTCCATGGCATGGGCTTCCGCCCGAAGGGCGTTTTCCCGCCCTGGGATGGCTGCGGCAGTGGTCATTCGATCAGGTCCCGGCTGGAAGCCGCCGCGCTTGCCCGCTGATAGGACCGCTGCAGGTGATGGCGGCAGTAGGGATGCCGCGCGCCCGGCACCGTGCTTTCCTGGCAGTAGCTCCAATCGCTGGACCGGACATCGCCGTCGATCCAACGGCATCCCCTTGGCTCCTTCGGGCCACGGTCGCCCGGCTCCGGGCCGGGATCGACAGGTTCCGGCGCAGCTTCCCGGATGATGCCGAAGTTGCGGCACGCCTCGGCGACAGCGGCCTCGGGGAGTTCAAGAAGTTCGGCAATGGCGGTGACCGACATGCCGAGTTCGACATGCAGTTCCAGGAAGAGGTCTTCCGGGTCGGTGGGCCAGTTGACGAGGGGAGCCGGGGCGCCCATCACCGCCCTCCGGAAATCTGGCGCACTCGTGCGGCCTTCGCGGTGATCTCCGCCGCCGTCGCGGGCCGGTCATTGAGCCGGAAGGGATGGGCCTTGTTGCTGGGGACGCGGAACACAGGGACCTTCTTGTCGCGCAGGTATTCGAAATCCGCATCGACATCGGTTGCAGCAGCGACGGGCTTCCGCGCGCCCACCACCTCCTGGAGTTCCAGTTCGGCTTCGGAGAGCTGCCGCCCCTTGCTCGGCGTCAACGGGACGCGGCGCGGGGAAGCAGCCGGAGCGACGGTTTTCGGCGGCGGGGCTGCGGGGGATTCAACGGAAGGCGCGTTGCTCTCGACGGCCGCTTCGACCGCGTTCACCGGCTGCGGGGCCGCCGTGGTCGCCTTGTCGGCCACCATCGTGAAGACGCGCTGCCAGCCTCGAACGACCTCGTTGCGCCGCTCTCCTTCGGCGCTGACGTAGCAGACGGAAACCCGTCCACGCGACTTCATCATGGAGAGGGTGGCGGAGACCGAGTTCGGGTTCGAATTGATGTGCGTCGCCAGCGCCTGATTGTCGGGGCACGCTTTGCCTTCACGGGCGAGCTGTAGAAGGTGATCGTAAAGCCGATCCTCCAGCGAGGGGGGAACGTAGACCTTTTCCGAAGCCGGAGGCGGAGGCGTGATGCAGCGCTCCACCCCCTGCAAGCCCGCGTCATCAACGGAGATGTGCGCGGCCGCCGGGCCTTCCGGTTCCACCGCCTCATCGGGAACCAGGGTGGCGTCCTCCGGGGCTTGGTCACCATCGGCTTCGACCGGCTGCGGCTGGTCGGGTTGAATTATCGTGTCATCCGGGGTCGGCGACGTCGCCTCAACTACGGTCTGGGCAGGAGCCTGAACAACGCCCCCGTCCTGCGGATGGCTGAAAATGCTGGGGATATGCGCCGGCTCAACGAGCATGGGCTCAATGCCCGAGGGTGAGACAAGAGGTGGATTCCATTCCCGCTGATTGACGGCTGCCGCCACTTCCATGCTGGTCAGGTATTCCGGGCGGATGAACGAGTCCGGCAACTCGATGATCAGGACGCCGTTCTCAACCTCGATCTGCTTCGGGCCTTGCGTCGGGCACTTCTCGGTCACGCAGGCCGGTGGAAGGGAGGACGCGAAATGCAGGGCCGCATTCTCGGCCTTATCGTTCTTCACACCGACCTGATATTCCTTCGTCGCGGCTCCGAAGAGTTTCCGCCCGGCATCCGGATCGCACAGCGCGATGAACTGGCCGTCGACGTAGATCGCGGCTTTCTGACCGGAAGCCGTGATTCCGATTTGCTTTCCAAGCTCGCGGGAAAAGGTGATGTCGAGACGCGCCGCCGAGACATGGCGGCCGGCACGGGCCGGCTGGATGGCGACGCGGACCAGCGGGAGGGTGGACGGCTTGTTGATGACGAGCGGCTTCAGATTGAGTCGAGAAAGCAGGCTCATGGGGATCATCCCTTCTACGGGGTTTCGTTCAGCCGGCGCCGGGTGATCGGCAGGCTCGGCAAGGTGGGTTGGGCATCGCGCAGGGCTTGGGCGCGTTCATTCTTGGCTTTAGCGACGGCACGCGGAGCCGGCGCGCAGCGTCAGGAAGTCGGTCAGCAGCAGGGCGTCGGTCCAGCGAACCGCGGCCCGGTAGATCAGCGTCGCGGGCGCGGCCGGCGGCGCCGCCTCGAAGGCGACACCCGCCGCCCAGGCGGTGACACCAGAGGCGGCGCGCTGCAGGTTCACGGGCTGCGAGGCGAACGGCTCTGCAACCGCGGCCTCCAGCGTCGGAAGCAATCCAGCGAAGAAGCTCCTGCGGACCTTGGCCGCGCGCGGGTCCGTCGCGATGGTCTTGGTGGCGGCAAACAGCATCACGGCCGGCAGCGCCATCTCGATGACGGGCCGATGTCCCGCGTTTCGCGCGACCCATATCCGGTTCGCCGCGGCCACCCTGATCGAGGAGCAGGCCGTCATGCCGCTTCTCCATAGAAGAAATCCACCTGATTGCCCCAGGCATCCCAGCCGGGTCGGCGCTGCCGTGCGAAAATCTCGACCTTCGGAACGCCGGGGAACATGCGCTCCAGAGCCTCGTGCATCTCAGGCGGTTTGCGGGAATGTTCCCTCAGCAGCCCGATGAGGGCGTCCAGTTCCAGTTCGGCATCCATCTCAACCTCGGTGAGGATGCCGTTGCGCTCCCGATGGCTGCGGACCTTCGGCGCACCGATCGAGCCGGTCAGGAACGGCTCGCAGCAGCCACGGAAGCCGTAACCGGTGCCCATGGCGGTCTTGCCGGTCTTGGTCACCTTGAACCAAGCGCCGCCGCTTTTCGGTTCGAAGCCCCAGCGTCGGATGGTGTCGCTCGCCCAGCCCGGCGCGATGAAGTTCCAGAGGGTCCACATCACGACGAAGCAGTTCGGTGCGGCAAGCTGCCCGACCGGCAGCGCCTGGATGTCCTTCAGCGGCATGCAGTCGTACTTGCCCTGCGGCGCCTTCTTGGTCCCGGTTTCCTCCGAATACATCTGCTGCAACCAAGGTGGGTCGATCAGGATGAGGCCATAGCCGCGCGGCTTCAGCTCCTCGCCCCAAAACCAGCCGGGCACCGACGCCAGCGGTTCACGCGCAGCCGGGGCCGAGATGGGCGGCAGGTCGAGCAGCAGGGAGGGGCCAGTGAAGAGGCTCACAGTCCCAGCCCCCGTCGATGCTTGCGCTGCTCCTTGACCACCACGTCGATGGCGTCCAGCCGGGCGTCCAGCGCAGCCTCGCAGTTCACGCGGGCACGGCGGAGGGCTTCAGCATCGCCGCCCAGCGCCGCGGCGCGGTACAACTCGATATGCGCGTTGAGGGATGCGGTGGTCGCCAGTTCGGCATCGATGGCGGTTCCCAGGCTCATGGTCAGTGCCTCCGCTCGGTGTTGAGGAAAAAGTCCGCCCACACTTGGCCGGCGGCCAGCCACCAAGCGGCCAAGCCGGGATCTGGCGTGAAGGCGGCGACCGTCGCGAAGGTGCGGCGCGTGGCGTCGGCCAGCCGCGCGGCGTGATCTGCGGGGACGACATGGCGCCGGTAGCAGACCGGGCGTTCCAGGCGATGTCCGTTGACGGCGACGAGCTGCAGCATGGTCGTCCTCCCTCGAATCGTTGTCGGTGGTGTCGGTGTCGAGACCGGACAGCGCTCCCTGGCGCGGGTCGGTCGGGTTCTTCGGAACCTGCATGCGGGCGAGCTTCGCCTTCACGGCCCCTGCGCTTCGCCCGACGGCGTGCGCGGTGACGGCTTCGAGCTTGCCAGCGCGGTGGTCCTTCTCGGCGCGGCGCTTCTCGCCGGGGGTCCACCTGGGCCTGGGGGTGTAGCGGCGGCAGGGCATCGCTCACCTCACCAGCAGCGGCTGAATTAGGCCGTCGCGGTAGACTTGGTCGAGCGGCACATCACCAACGGGCTCGTCGCCGTCCCAGCCCTGCGGCCACGTTGCGGCAGCGATCAGTTCGCGGATGCGGCCCTCTTCTTCTGGATTGATGAAGTCGATCCGTGGGCGGCCAAGCCGGTCGGCGGCCTCGTTGCACCGTCGCTGTATGTCCAGCACCCGCTCCAGACCCATCTGTCGGGCTTCGAGTGTCAGCGGTCCGAGACGTTGCTTGTTCTTCCCGCCGGTCGCATTGCCTTCGCTGTCAATGCCCGGCTTGCGCAGGCGGTGCTTTGCCTTCTTCAGCTCGCGGTACAGAGGCTTCAGTTCGCGCAACGGCGCGAGGTAAGCCCACTTTGGCGACTTGAGAACCGTCTCCAGCGCAAGGTCGCGGCTGGCGAGAGCGCAGCCGGTGCAGCCGGTCCGAGCGTTGATCTCCTCCGCCTCGTCACCCCCATAAGCGTCCGCGACGTCGGCGGTTGCCCAGCCCAGCGCCGGGGCCTCGAACATGAGCCAATCCCAGACTTGGCAGACGCGCCAATGCAGGATGGGCGCGAGGGTGGCGATGCGGCCGCGCATGCCAGGGACCTCAGGCAGCACCTCTTGATACCACCCCTGCCCGCACTCGGCGCCGTCCTTGCCGCAGCTCATCTTGATCCGGGCGTCGCGAACCGCGCTTTCACCTTCACGAACGCCAGTGATCATCAGGACGGTGCCGGGCACCTCGGCCAGCAGATCCTCCAACACCGCCTGCATCGGCTCCACCTTGATCTGGCGGGTGCACCAGCGGAATGAATTCGACGGCGGCGGCACGCCACGCCCGAGCATGTAGACCATCATGCGCAGGTCCATAGGCGCCAGGGCCGTTCGGACGGTCACGCCGCGGGCTTCGAGCTGTCGCGTGATCTGCTGGCCCGCGATGGCCAGCGGCGGCAACTCCATCCTCGTGTCCGCACCGAGAACCGTCAGCGTTGTCGTGCTGTCCTTCCCCCATGACCAGCCGATGGCCCAGTGATCATGCTGTGGACCATAGGCGCACAGGCTCTGAGCCGTCAGTTCGATGGCCTCAGGAAGCGTCGTGCGCATGTCGTCCCAGAGGGTTGCTTGGGCGCGGGTCATGCTGCGACTCCTTGGTTTGGGGCGCCATGCGAACCGTCAGCGGGCGCGGCAAAGCCCAGCAGCCCGGCGGCTATGGCCGCACCGAGGAAGTACCGGACCGTCGCCTCCCGGTTGGCGACCGCCTTGGCAATCACCGGCACCTGATCGACCATGGCGCCCAGGTCGGCGTCGGCGTGCTCCGCCGGTAGCGCGGCGCCACGCTCCAGGTCGAGAAGCGCGCGACAATGGGTTGGAGAAGCGGTGATGAGCTGCTGTTGAAGTGCGAGGTAGGTGACTGGCGTGAGGATGGTCTGCTGCGGCGCCACCACCTTCGGCTCCCAGCCGGGCCGGACGCGCGGTCCCCACTTAGGGGCGTCGGCCAGCACCTTGGCGAACACGTCGGGATGCTGCTTCTGAAAATCGGGCAGCGCATAGTCGGCGGCAAACGCCGGCATGCCGATGGCGTCCGTCTCCGATCCGGAAACCGGCTTCAGCCAGTGCGCCCCCCAGACAATCCACCTCCGGATATCGAGATTCAGCGCCTTGAAATCGGCGCGGGTGACGTAGCCGGTCAGTTCCAGAAGCGCGGCGACCTTCAGCGCCTTGACCTTCCAGTCGGTGAGCTGGATCGGAGCCGGGGCACCGGCCGTCACGTCCGGGACGTATTCCGGAAGGGGGCAGCGCTTCAGAGGCCCAGCTTCAAACCAGTGCTCACCCCACCAGACCCGTCCAGTCTTTGTCGGCAGTTCAGGTGAGAACCTCTCCCTGACGTAATAATGGGTCTTGGGGGAGATCGTGATGACGGTGATGCCGCAGAACTCCGCGACGGTGGACAGCGCTCCATCCGCGCCCGCCGGAACCAACACCGCGCGGCAATCGGGGCCGCACCGGTCGTGATACTGCTCGACGGCTTGCGCCAGCACATGCCCGTTCAATCGGAGCTTCGCCTGGATGCCGACCTGGAAACCGTCGGCATTCCGAACCAGCAAGATGTCCCAGCCCGCCGTCTCGGCATAGGAAGTCCAATCCGGCCCGACCAGCGCGAGGAAGGCGGCGCACATCTCCGCTTCCGTGGCGAAGGGCTTCTCCGACGCCATCACAGCGTCTCCCCGTGCTTGAGCACGCGGACACCGCATTCGAGGACCGCGGAACCATCCACCTCGTTGTGGTCTGCCCAGACAGCACCATTGCCCCATGCGCGCGCCAGGAACGCCCTAAGCATTTCCTGTTCGTCGGCGCGGCCATTGCCTGCGAACTGCTTCTTGACGGTCGCATTGTGGAAAGAGACGTACGTCAGCCCCATATCGGCGCAGCGCAGTTTGGTAACGGTCTCCTTGCCTACAAGGCGCCGGATAGCTTCGATGCCTTCACCACGTCGTGAGTTGCCTCCCTTCCCAGTGACGATGGCCGCTTCGACCGCAACGGCCTTCGGCTTAAACCACTCCAGCATCTCGTAGAGCCAGTTGTCGTAGGCGAGGAAATAGCGACCATGTTCCATGCCGCTGGGGCCGATGACGTGCGATCCGCTGTGGATCTTCGGACGGGGCGGTGTCCGCCCGATCAGGAACGGACCGGGCGGCCAGACGTCGATGGCAGGGCGGTCAGCGACCGCCCATCCCATCGTCCGCCCAAGGTCGAGGCCAAGAATGCCGCCGGCCATTTCCCGTTACTCCGCCGGGGCCATGAAGGCGTCGGCGGCGCCGTTGCTGGCCATCGCCGGCATCAGCACGTCCGCCTCATCGTCCTCCGGCAGGTCCGGCAGATCGTCGCCGTCGTCCGCATCGGCGAAAACCACCTCCCCGCTCTCTCCCGGCGCCTCGGCGGCGGCCGGACCGGCTTCATCGAACAGCGCGTTGTCCTGGCGCTCCCAGCCGGCCAGCCACGCGTCGGCCTTGGCGCTTCCGGCGGGATGCGGACATGCGGACTGCGGCTCGCCGGCTTCGCAGGCGGTGGCGCCTTCCGCCTCCAGCGCCTGGACTTCCTCGGCGCTCAGTGCCTGCTCAGACTGCTGACCGCCGCCCTCGGCGGCTTGCTCCGCCGCGCGCTCGGTGGCGCGGGCCGCGTTCTGGGCATCCTGCTCGGTCGCCCAGCCCTTCATGACGATGCCGGCCTTCACCGGGTCGTCGCCGTAGGCGTGCGCGCCGGGCGCCTTGCCTTCGCGGAACAGCTTGATGCCCTCCGCGAGGAGAGCCGTGTGCTCGTCCTGCGACATGCCATCGGGGAGTTCGGAGCCGACCGTCGCGCTGGCGCCGGATGCCGGCTGACCACCTTCCGCCGCGGCCTTGATCGCGGCGTCCATGGCGTCCCACGCCTGCTCGAAGATCGCGACGGACTCCGCTCCGGTAAGCAGGCAGTCGGAGCGCTTCTCGCCGTTGCGACGGGCTTCGCAGCCCTTGGCCCAAGCGCCAAGCTTGCGCTTCTTGCCTTCGAAGTCGGCCGGCGGGGGCGGGTTCGGGATAGCCGACAGGTCCGGCCCGATGACCGCTTCCATCGCGCCCGCGACGGCTTCGGCGTCCGGCATCTCATCGAACAGCGCCTGCTGGCGGGGCACGTTGAGCTGAAGCGCCGGGATCAGGTGAAGAAGTTGCTGGGCCTCGATGGTCGCTTCGGGATCGTCGTTCCGCTTCCTCGCGAACAGCCGCGCCAGCGCCTTGAACACGGGCTTGCGAACACCGGTCTTCGCAGCGTCGCGAATCACCTCCGCTTTCTTGGAGTTCGCGGCGGCGGCTTGGGACTCCCGCTCAAGCAACTGATCCATCGCCCGCTCAAGGTCGGACGGGGAAATGCTTGACGGGTCGATGGCAGGTTTCTCGTTCAGCTTGCGGGCCATGAGGCCACCTCCTTTCGGTCTTCAGAAGTGCTTGGGTGTGACGCCGTGGCGCCCGGAGGGATCAGGCCGACGCTTCGGCCCGGAGCTGGGTGACGTTGCCGGACAGGTGCGGTGGCTCGGCCGCGTCCCGGATTTCCCGGGCATGGTCCATGACGTTCTGCGCAGCACGGGCGATGCGCCGGCGTTCCTGCTGGTCGACATGATCGTCGGCCAGGGCGGTGTCGATTTCTTTGGCGAGAGTGCCGGACTCGATGTCGAGGCGGACGAGCTGGCGGGCAAAGTCCGTTTCCGGACGCTGGTCTCCCTGCAACTCGGCCAGCTTCGCCGCGGTGATCTCCTGCATTACCTCGATGAAGACCGGCGATTTCCCGCGGGCGACCAGGGCGGCATCCAGAGCGGCGGCGTCAGCCAGTTCCAGATCCGTGTCGTAGAGTGGGTTGCTGGTCTTGCGGAACTTCGAGTCCCCGAGACCGGTGGCCTTCTTGATTTCCTGCGGGCTCAGTTCCTGGACGGCCTGACGCAGCGCATCCTCAATGGAGCCGGGCTTTCGATAAATGGTCATCCAAAATAGCCCTTTCGATTGGACGTGACGCCCCGGCGTTGCTTCCGCACATTGGGGACATGACTGCTCAGCTTCCGCTTCCCATTGCCGACGACACCGGCATCGCCACGCCCATTACGGGCGCCGCCCTGCTCAGCACCGTGACGGTCGTTGACCAAGCCGCCGCGGAGGCGATCCGCGCGCTTGCACGGCTGGCCGTGGTGGTGCCGCGAGATGAGGAGCGGGAGGTTTGGGCGATCAGCAGCCGCGTCGGCGCCGTAGCGCAGCGCGTTGCCGACCTGAAAGACAGGGAGCCGATGAATGGCGTTGTCGCCGTTGACCGGACGGGGGTCTGAGATGGTGGCGATGACCGGCATGCGCTCAGCCTCCCCAGCACTTGCGGATGCCAAGCACGGCCAGGCCGATCGCGATGACGGCGTAGTAGGGCCAGATCGCGGTGGCGAGCTGCGCGGTCCAGGGCGGGTCGTAGAGCGGCATCAACATGGCTTATGCCCCCGCAGCGAGGGTCAGCAGGAACGCCAGCCAGAGCGCGAAGAGGCCGGCGATCAGCGGCAGGATGGGTTCGGCGCTACCACGCGAGGGGTACCGTTCCACCTCGCATGCGCGCGTGACAGGGCACTTAGCACCGAGACATGCTTGACACGGTTCCGAATGCTGGGAATCTGTCTCCAAGTCGGCAGCGCTCAAGCTGGTGAGAAAGTCCATGGTCATGGTCAACTCACATCTGGTCGGTTCGGAAAGGAATGGAGTTGGACCTTCATTTCATTGGCTAAGCTGACGGCAGCCCGATCATTCCCCTCTTGGGCAGAACTGGAACCGGCACACGATTTGCGGATGGCTGCTTTCGCTGCGAAAGACGCCAATAACTCGAGAGTGACGCCCTCGATTTCCCGGGTCCTGGCCGCATTGACCAGGCAGAGCCAATGAGCGGGGGGAATAGCGCCCCGATGGCGCCAGACGTTTACTTTTTTGGCCCCAATCCCCAGATCATCCGCAAGAATCTGTCGGGAAGGCCAAGCGTCGATGATGTCCCGGAACGTTCTCATGCCGGGGATATTACGCTGCGTAATTTTTTAGGTCAACCCGCCGTATTGCGTGATGTAATTTCCGAGGTGTTGCCGTGTCGCAAGCGGCGGATTACAAAATGCAATATGGATGAGACGCCTGCGGATCGCTTGAGGATAGCTCGTGCTGCGCGTAAGTATCGGACTGCGAAGCAGTTTTCCGATACGCACGGCATTCCTCAATCCACTTATTCGACGCACGAAACCGGAACTCGTGGCCTTTCGAGAAATGCCGCGCTCAAGTATGCAACTCTTCTTGACATTAGTGTAGAGTGGCTATTGACGGGAAAGGGTGCCGGACCGGAAGGCTCTGGAGACGAGCCAGAAAACACAGTCTACGTCTCCAGCGTTCCTGTTGTCGGTGCCGTCCAGGCAGGGAATTGGGTGGAAGCCGTGCAGTGGGAAAGCGATGAATGGTATGAGATTGCAATTCCCCCAGACGGCCGCTTTCCCAACCAGAGACGCTATGGCCTAGAGGTCCGCGGACCTTCAATGAACGAGCTGTACCCTGACGGCAGCGTCGTCATCTGCATCAAGCTTATAGATCTCGGCAGAGAACCACGCCACGGAGAACGTGTTGTCGTGGAGCGACGCCGCTATGACGGTTGTATTGAAGCAACCGTGAAGGAATTTAGGGTGCAAGACGAAAAAGTTTGGCTGTGGCCGCGTTCCACACACCCAGCCTTTCAGCAACCTGTCCCGCTCGCATGCGACGGTGATGAAGAGGTGGCTATTACTGGAGTGGTAGTCGGAAGCTACCGCGCCGAATAGGCTCGTGGGCAAACCACAGCACCGAAGAATCTTGAACTGCGCTTGCACTTGACTCCAGGCATAGTAAACGCGAACATAAAGCGAACATCTGTTTTGGAGTTCGCTATGTCCGATAGCCTTCGTCAGCTTTTCGTCGTGGAGGTCGCCCGGCAGCGCGTCGTGGTGTTAGCGCGTAACGTTGGCCGCGCACGCACCGTGGCCGCGGTCATGCTGCTAGGCAATGCACAATCGGCGCACCGTGACGCCTTGGTCGTGCGGGAGCCAGAGGATGAGGAACGAGCGGCTTTCGAGGCGCGGGCGCTTCAGATCGGCCAGGGCGACTGCGGGCTGGCCGCAATCAAACTCTGCCCCCCCGGCTATAGACTCTCATTCGCTATTTGGGAGCTTTTTAAACGCTGTTCCTTGAAGCTGCGATTGGAACAGCGTCGATTGAAGGTGCTCGATCAGCGCCCTCATCCGCGGCACATCTTTAGTCTCACGATGGCAAACCAACCAGAACGTCACCGACGTCTCGTAACCCTCGAGATCAAGCATAACCACGTTGGGCTCCCGATCGACAACGCCGATCGGTTGGAGGCTGATACCGACACCGTGAACGGTAGCCTCACCAAGCGTCATTGAAGAATTGGTTCGATAGCTGAGGTTAGGATGCCCGTCCAGCAGATCCGCCCAGGTCTTCCATTCCCCATCCCTTGGATAGTGTAGGTGATTGCACAAACGATGGCGCCGCAAATCGGCCAAATTCTGAGGTACTCCATAGATTTCCAGGTAATCGCGCGATGCACACGGGCGGAAAACCATCGTGTTTTTTGACAAAACGACAAGATCTGGATGTGTTGGTTCCACCCAATGGACCACAATATCAGCCTCCATCTTGTCAATGTTCGGAGGCTCCTGGGAGCACAGTATGTCCACGGTTACCGCTGGGAAGCGTTTGTGGAACTCGGCCAGGCGTGGAGGTAACCAGTAGCCGCCGATCCCGTCGGTCACCCAAAGCCGCACCCGGCCAGACAATTCGGTTTCCTGGGCCGCGGAAGCCACAATAAAACGGGCCGCACGCTCCATTTCCAATGCAAAGCAGAGGATTGCGTCACCAGCCGGGGTTAGTCGCACTCCGCGTGGAAGGCGACGAAAAAGACGCGTGTTCAGCTTCTGCTCCAAAGCAAAAATTCTGCGACTGATGGTCGGCTGAGTCTGCGGTGTTCCCTCCGCCGCCGCATTGAAGCTACCCGCGCGAACCACCCGTAGGAACAGCTGAACGTCGTCCCAGTCCAGATCCACCATGTTATGCATCCATGCATACTTTTGATACGAAACGAAGACAACTATACACGCAACTGCATGACGTAACTTTCTGCATACGCGCTGCTGAGCGAAAGAAATGAACGCTGTCTTGCAGACAGATGTGGGCAATTCCCGGTTAGTGCGCGCCTGATCTGAAACGCATGCAAAGGTATTCATCCATGAATAGCGCAGACGGGGCACCCCATCGTAAGGGGGTCATTCAAGTAGCGGTGGTTTCGGGTTGGGACGACCTGATGAAGGCAATGGCAGTCAGGGCGGCGGTCTACCTGGGCGAGGCCGGGCGGACGTATGGGCATGAATTTGATGGAAACGACCATCACGCCACGCACCTTCTGGCCACCATCGACAAAGAACCGGTTGGCTGCTGCCGAATCCGCTACTTCGGAACCTTTGCCAAGCCCGAGCGCCTGACTGTTCTGCCGTCCTATCGGCGTGGGCGGTATGGTCGGAGGGGGGTCGCCTATGAACTTGCCCAGTTCGCCTTCGACTTCTGCCATCGCAAGGGATATCGCACCGTCTACGGTCACGCGGTCGAGGAGCTCGTGGGGTTCTGGGCGCGATTCGGCACGGCGCGGGTGCCGAATGGTGAGTTCGAAGTTGAGGGTTACAAGCTGGTGGCGATGGCCGGGGACGCCGAACTGCCAGCCGACGCTCTGGGGCTTCATTCCGGGCACCTCGTGCTGATCCGGCCTGAAGGTGCCTGGGACCGGCCAGGTCCTCTGGAGGGCGTAACGCCGGCCAATGCCGTGGAACTCGCAGCATAACCATGCCGGACAACCAGACGCCGCCGGCTGACAAGTCGGCAAGCTCAGGATGGACTAAGAGTCACAACATATTCGTTGGAGGTCGGCGGTCCAGTGCACGGATGGAACCAGAGTTCCGCGAAGCTCTCAAAGATATCTGCGACCGGGAGAAAAAAAGTTTATCGGAGCTTTACAGCGAGATTGACGGCCGGAAGCGACCAGATCAGACGCTGAGCTCAGCAACTAGGGTGTTTACCGTGGCATACTTTCGGAACGCCCTTCACCACATCGAGGAAGGTTCGACAGACTAAGACGCATGGAAAGGTCGCTCCGAGCTGGAGCGGCCTTTCCGTCGTCACAGTCCTGGAGACGCGAAGGTTGCCCGATGACCCCTCACTGCCCCGCCCTCCGCCAGCCCGCAGCCTGCGCCTCGTCCTCGCTGCAGAACCATCGCTCGCCGTCGCTCGTGTCGATTTGCGTCTGGCCGTAGGACCGTCCGCCGGGGACGTGATAGATGCGCTCGCCCTTCGAGTTGATGTTGCCCTTGATCTGGCACTCGCCGGGTGCCTTGGTCGGGGCCGTCACCGGTGCCAAACGACTCTGGTTGGCAACCTGGGGCTTGCCCTCACGCTTCGCCGCGCGCCACTCCCACGGCGGCTGGAACGTTCCGGCCCAGATGCCAGCCCGCGCCGCCCTGGCCGTAGCCTCAGCGCCCACATAGTCCTTGCTGTACTGCTGGTAGGCCATGGCCCAGCCGTTCGCGGCCATCCAGGCGTTTAGGTTCTCACCGCCGACGAAGCACGCGGCAACGACTCGGCCATAGCGGTCTTTGTCCTTCTGCTCGCAGGTCACCGTGCGCCGCCCGATCCGTTCCGACAGTGCAAGCGCGGCCATCTGCCCACAGCGCCAGTTCTTCCCAGCGCTGTCTTGGCAGAACTGCTGACTCTCGGGCGCGTCGATCCCGTGCAGACGGATGCGTGTTCCGCGGATCTCCAGTGTGTCGCCGTCGATCACCGAGGCGGTGCCGGTCAGATCGGCGGCGAGCGCTGGGGCAGCAACCAATAGCATCAATGCAGTGGCAACGACGTCCTTCATTACTCTCCACATACGAACGTATGAGCGCCCGCCATAGCGCACTTCCTCGTCGAGTATGTCTCCCCGCGTGATCGATGTCCGCGCCCAACAAATTACGATATGTAATTTTTCGGTTGACTTCGCATAATTGCGTTATGTAATTTATATCCATACCCCGCAAGGTAGCGGTTCACACCATCACCCAAGGGGTACGCGCTCCTACGCTCGTTCGAGTGCTGGGCGTTTCCTCCTCAGACTGTGCCCGCCGGTCGAGCCGGTCGGCGGGCACCTTCTCAGGGGCGGAGCGCAGAATCCGGAAGAGGATACCGCCATGGGCCTGCCTGCCTGCCGCACCGCTGACGTCGATCTCGACCAGGATTTCCTTGCCGCCTGCCGCACGGCCATCGCGCCGGTGCTGGAGGGCGCGGCCCAGGACATGGGCGTGGTGGACGAAGCTCGGCATCTCTGGGCGACCGGCTCGCCGATGCTGGCCGGCCAGAAGGGCAGGGCGGGGCATCCCGCAACGACCTGACCACTCCCCTCCCCTTCTCGGTTCCAAGCCCCTTACCCGCGCCGATCCCGCGGGTGGGGCATGAGGCGTTGAAGGCGGCCCCATCCGGTCCGGCCAACCACCAACATCAAGGATCACTGATGCTCGACGTTTCCATCACCGAGGTTTTCGGCGGCTGCGGCTGCGAGGGTTGCCGCCCGACCCGCTCGATCAAGCTGGAGGGCGCCGCCATCGACGCCGCGCGTCAGCTCGACGCCAACCACGACGCCATCGCCCAGCAGATCAAGGCGCTCATGGGTCAGGTGAAGGACCTGATCGGGCAGAGCAAGGCGGACGCCGATGCGCTGTGGGAGACCATCAAGCGCGAAACCGGCACCGAGGGCGTGAAGGGGATGCGGCTCGACACCGACTACCTGACGGACCACGGCATCGCCTTCCTGCATGTGCCGGTCACCGACGCCAGCGCCGACACCGGCGAGCAGGACGCTGAGCCCGCCTCGCAGGACGTGGGCGCCGTCGAGGCCGCCGAAGCGCCCGCCGCCGCCGCTGCCTGACCATCCCTTCCCCGCCTGCCGCCGGGGCGCGCTGAACCAGCATTTGCCCCGGCGGACCTCCTCCAAGCACTGAACGCCAGAGGGACCCATGGCTTCCCCTGCCCCACTCAACACCACCGCCCCGGACGGCGCCTGGACGTTCTATCCGTTCCTGATCGCCATGAACCGCGGCGGCCCGGCGATGGTCGATTTCGGCAAGGCCCGTGGCGCCTTCGGTGTCCACGGCGCGGATGACGGCTGGAACCTGACCCACCTGCCGACCGGAACGCTGATCGGTGTCGCTCCGAGCGCCGAGGCCGCGATGCGCGCCGCCGAGGGGATTGAGAGGGTCTGGGATTGGACCATCGCGGATGATCCGGACGCTGCCGCCGTCCCGGTGATCCGGGAGGTTCTGCGCATCAACGGCGTGAAGCGGTCGGAAAGCCGGCCCGTCCGGGGGGCCGCCGTCCAGTCACCCGCGATGGCGGCCTGACCGTCCGGCGCAACAACCCAACGCCTCAACTGGAATCGCTCCATGAAGATGAAAACCGTCACCGTTCCGCCGGAGGTCGCCACCGTTCTCGGCAAAGCCACCGTCCAGGGCAACGCCATCATCCTTCCGCCCGGCCAGCTCCCGCGCCCGCTGTACGACGCCGTGAACAAGGTGCTGACCGCCATGGGCGGGAAGTGGAACCGGAAGGCCGGCGGTCACCTGTTCGCTCAAGATCCCCGCGCGATCCTGGAGGATGCCCTGGGGACCGGGAAGGCGCTGAACCGGAAGGCCACCCTTCAGTTCTTCCAGACCCCCGAAGACCTGGGCGAGCGCATGGCGGAGCTGGCCAGCATCAGGGCGGGGGACCTCGCGCTGGAGCCGGAGGCCGGCCATGGCCGCTTGGTCAAGCCGATGTTGGCGCGGGGCGCCGAGGTGGTGGCCGTGGAGATCGACCCGGTCAACGCGGACGTGCTGAGCCGCATCGGCGGCATCGAGGTTCACCAGGAAGACTTCCTGGAATGGGCGATCCGCGAACGCCGCCGCTTCGACAAGGTGGTGATGAACCCGCCCTTCACCGGCAACCAGGACATCCGCCACGTCATGGCCGCTTTCGGCTTGCTGCGCGAGGGCGGGCGGTTGGTCGCCATAATGGGCGAGCACGGCTTCATCGGTCAGGAGCGCGAGTGCCGCGACTTTCGGAACTGGCTCTCCGACAACAACGCCGAAGTCGAGCAGCTCCCCGCCGGCACGTTCGCCAAGTCCGGCACCGGCGTCCCGGTCCGCCTGATCACCACCCGGAAGGCCGCCAGCATGCGGCAGGCCGCCGAGTAAGCCCTTTTCACTTCACCTTCCAACGGATGCCCGTCGCCATGCCCGATTTCGAATACTCCGACAAGTCCTCTGCTGAGCGGGACATCAAAGACCTTCGTGAAGCTCTGGATGTCACGCCGGAAATCGCGGACGGCAAGTGGGTGATGATCTCCAAGAGCGAGTTCGAAACCATCCGCGACGAAGCCGCGAATGTCATCGGTCACCTCGAATCCTGCATCAGCGAGATCGAGGACATCGAAGTCCCCGACCCGGTCGGCGACGCTTCCTGACCGCTCCCCCCACCCCGCGCTCCGGCGCGCTCCAGCCCCTAACGGTCCGGTCGCAGGGGCTCGGGGCCGTGAGAGAGGGCTTCGGCCCGGTCCGACACCAGCACGGCTCGATGCTGGCACCAACAGGAGGCGAAGAGTGGATTGGATTCGCGACTGGACCCGATGGCTGCGCCGTCCGGGCGATTGGGGAAACTGGCCGCGTCCGCTGGACGACGCCGACCAGCCCCAGGTCGAACGCGATCCGCCCGACCGCCCCGGCACCAGATGCGGGGCCGAACGCTAGGGCTCGCCGGTGCACAGGCCCGGCCTTGGTCAGTAGGTCCCAGCTTCGGCTCCCGCAATGCGCCGGGAATTGGCGGAGTAAGGGCGCGCCATCTCCTCAGCCGGAGGAGTCAAAACGGCCCCTCGCCCCCTTACCCGGCCTGACCGCTGGGTGGGGGTCGAGGCAGTAGAAGGGGATGGCGCCCCTTCCGCTGCACCAGGAAGAGGAGGACCGCACGCTTGAATTAATCCTGCTGGCGCTGCTTTGGGCGATGGGTGGACCTCCCCCAGTCGCACCGGTCGGGGGAGCCGAGGCAATACCCCGCGCAGCGAGCCAAGCCAGCATCACCGCTCAGCAGAAGGACGGCGGCAACCGCACCGAAACGGCCGGTGTATGGAGCCCGATCCTCTCCGGGCAGAACCCGACGACCTGACAAACGGAATGCGCCAGCCGGGCGCGCCAAGCCCGGCCCATCAGCCAGCCAGCCGCAAGCCGCGGCACATCGAAAACCGAAAAGGAGAACGGGCATGCCCGACGTGAACAGCGAGATCAGCAAGCCGACCCAGCTCGCCAGCACCGAACCGACCGACGCCGAGGTCGAGGCCCTGGACGACGGTGACGACGAGGACGGCGACGAGGACCAGGGCGGCAGCGAGCCGGACGAGGACGAGTAACGGCGGCCCCCGCCGGCCTGAACCGAGCCACCGGGCGCCATTTCGCCCGGCGGCTTCCCAGGAAGCCCGGAGACGATCCGGACCTCCCGGCAAGCCGAACAGCAGCACCATCAACAGGGGCGACATCGCCATGGATCAGAACCAGACGCAGCCCACCGGACACCCCAAGTACATCATCCACACGGACGCGGCGAACGCGGCCATGCACCTCATGTGCGGCTTCCGTTCGCTCGGAGTGGCGGGGGACGAAGAGGTATGCTCGCCCAACTCCCCCGAGCTGCGAGCCCACCTTCAGGCGGTCCTTGGCCCGCTGCCGCATTGGGGACAGCGGGGGACCGAGCCGGTCCAGAACCTCGCCGACTATCTCCACGCACTGGCCGATGTCCTAGCGCCGCCGATTGCTGCCGAGGCGCAGGGGGGCACTGATGAAGAAGCCCCCTTGCCGGACGCGGTTCCGGTTACGCCGGCTCCGCTCTCCCCTGTCGAGCTGGCGGACCAGCTCATGAAGCTGGCCTTGGGCCGCTTCATTCGTCCGGAGCGGTATGTGCCCGGAGTCGGGCTCACCCCCAGCGAGCCGGGCGTCATCGCCGCAATCACGATCGACATCACGGCTCGTCCCTCTGCTTTTACGGTCGCCCCGTTCGTCTCCGTGAAAGCCGCCACCGCCGATTTCCGCAGCACCGTGATCGCCGAAAGCTTCGACTTCGACGCGGTGATCGCCGAGGCCAAGGAGAAGCTCGTCGCCCTGCCGACCACGGTGGACGTCAAGGAGCCCGCGGTGGAAGCGCCGTCGGCGCCCGAGGTCCCCACGCCAAGCGAGGTGGCGTGATGGCCGACTTCCGCCCGAACCGTGACCGCACCGACCTCCCCGCCGACGCCGAGCGCTGCGCCACCATCTGCGCGCGCTACCATCGCGGCATCGCCGCGAACTGCTTCGCTCGTGGCCTGACGCATGTCGGCCGCCGCCACGAACAGATCGCCGACCGGCTGGTCGCCCTCCAGAAGCCCACCCCGATCACCATCCTCACCGCGCCGACGGCCGAGACGAAGAAGCGGAGGGCCGCATGAGCGCCCCGCCCTTCTGCTCCGGGTTCAAGGTCGGCGACCGCGTCGAGCACGCCAGCGATCTCGTCACGCTGCCGGCGGCGCAGATCGACCGGCTCAGCCCCTGCAGCAACGGCGTCGTCTTCGCCGAGACGCCGAGCTGGAGCGCTCCGGTGGATCGCATCCGCCTGGCCGGGCCGGGCTTCGCCGGGATGGTCAACGGTGGCGCCGCCGCCCTTCCGGTCGGAGGTGCCGCGTGACCAAGAAGCTGAACGAGCCGGAAATCTACTTTGTCGGCCAGAACGAGGTCGGCCCCCGGCATCCGACCGCCGGGTTCTACGTCGAGCCGCTCACCGCCGCGGGCCGTGCCGAAGGGCCGTTCGCCAGCCGTGACCGGGCGGAGGAGTTCGCGCGGGGACGGTCCATGGATCTGAGGGTGGCATGATGGTTTCCCAGGACGCCACCTCCACCACGACCGCTATCGGCGCCGCTCTCCGCCAGCATGCGGACCGTGACGGCTACGTGCCGGTCGCCGCGTTGCGCGAACGGTTCCCGGTCGAGGTGCTGGCCGCTCATCTGCTGCCGGCTCTCGCCCAGGTGAACCGGCACCGCGAAGCGGTGGGGGGATAGCCGATGCGCCGCCTTCCCACGGACATCGACCAGATCGTCAGCGGCCAGCTTTCGGACCGGGACTTCCGAAACCGGATGTTCCTGCTCCAGCACGGCGCGGCTGCGATGAAGCGGCGGGATGCAGAGGCGGATAAGCGCTTCTGGTCCAGCCAGTTGGTCGAAGCCTGTCGGGCGGTGGGAAGGCATCTTCGGGGCGGGACGCTGGGTTCCGCATGGGGGCGGCGGTCCCTCGCCAGTCTGCGACACGCCTGGAACGCCTACCAGAAGACGGCGCGGCGGGCCGCTGATTTTGAACCGGAAGGCCGGGTGCGGAAGTCGCCGCCGGCTGCCGCAGAGTGAACAAGGGCTTGATGATGAATGCCACCACCCTCCCCTACGCCCCTGCTCTGCAACGGGTTCGGCAGATCGCCGCCGAGTGCATTGAGCGGGCTGAGAACGAACTTCGGGACGGCGCCGCCGCCGCGGTCCTGCTCGCCAATGAACTGCGCGCCGACACCAACCTCATGGATGCCGTGAACAACCTCTTCTTCCCCGACAACTGCGCGCGGCTGATCGCGTGCTTGCGGGAGGAGATGCTGTCCGGGGCGGCGGTGAGCAACATTGAACATGACGAGATCGGCACGGCGGAAGCCGTTGCCGGCGGCGGGAGCCAGATTGCGCCAGACACCCATGTCCCATGCGCCCCCGCCGCACCCAACACCTTCGGCGGCAACGCCGACGCGGACGGGATGGGCCATTCGGAAGGCTGCACCCAGAACCCTTACGCCCGCCCGTCCGCCCCTCTTCCCGAGACACCAGCCGCCCATCGGCAGGTGCAGCCCGCCGGCCAGCATCGGTCTGACACCCAAGGCTGGCGTGCCGGCGGGCATGCCATTCCCGAGACGCCGCGCGATGACGCGGCTGCGAGCGGCCAGACGTTGTACGGCAACCACTATGCACTTGCCGCTCGCCCCTATTCCGAGAAGCCGCCCCGTGCGGCTGGGGGAGGCCAACGCTACTACGACGCCCATGATCGACTCGCCTCCTCCTCAACCCTTCCGGCTGGCGACAGCCGGGGACGCGGCCAAATGTCCGTTGACACCCAAGCACGGAACGCCGCGTCCACCTATCCGGCCAAGGCCGGCGGGGCGGGCCAGACACCTGACGTCACCCATACATCGGGCGCCCGCCCCAAAATCTCCCCCGGCCACGCCAAGCGCGGCGCGTCCATCATCGCCGCCGCTATGGCGCCGGTCCGCCGGTCACTGCTCGACAGCTACCAGATCAACGGCCAGCCGCTGCGTGCCGTGAAGGTTGAGGAAGCCGACCGTTGGGCAGCGGGCCGCGAGCGTGACGCCCGGTTCGTGAAGCTGATCATCACCGGCATCCCCCACGGCGGCGTCATCGGTGACTTCGTGACCGACTCCGATGCGGAGCGTTGCTGGGAACTCGCCACCAACCCGCCGTCCATCACGCCGCCCACGGTCACCCTGACCAAGCCGGACGGCTTCAGCGAGGTTTCGACCAATGCTTAACGAGATTCAGAACGGCGACGGGCTGGTGTCCGACGCCTGCGAGGGAGCGGCCATTGTATTCTTGCCGCCCAGTCCACAAGCGCCCTCCCTCACCCCCATTCCGAGTTCCGGCTCCGTGCCGGATGGAGACGGCCAGCAGAAGTGCGACGCCCATCATGTGGTCGCCGTCTCCACCCCTTCGCCCGCGCCCAAACGCGGACGGTCGAGGAAGGCCATTGTTAAGGCGACACCCATAGAGGCTACGCCTTCCTCGACACCCCACACCGAAACCGCCGGAAACGGCGGGGGAGAGAATCGGGCCATTGGCTCGGCGACACCCAGACCGGCATCGCCCGACCTCTCCCACACCATCGCCCTGATCGGGGAACTCCAGGTCCGCCGCACCTTCTGCATCAAGCAGCGGAACCGGATGAACAACGCCACAGCGGCACTGATCCGGCGCTTCCTCGGCTGGCAGTTCGATATGCCGGAGAAGGAGCGCAAGGCGCTGAACAGCCGCGCCGCCGCCGTCATGGCGCTGATCGAGTCCGGCAAGGAACTTACCGGCGAGTTCGCCAGCGTCGGTGCCGTCGTGGCCCCGCTGGTGCTGGCCGCGGCGAAGTCCCGCGAGCCGCTGGACAACATGCTGGCCGAGACCGAGCGCGAGATGCGCAAGCTCTCCAAGGCTCTCCCGGTCTGGAAGGATTGGGCGTTGGGCGTTCGCGGTCTCGGGGATCTCGGCTTGGCCGTGATCGTCGCGGAGGCCGGCGACATCGGCAGCTATGCCACCGTCTCCCGCCTGTGGAAGCGCCTTGGGCTGGCCGTCATCAACGGCGAGCGCCAGCAGCGGAAGTCCGACGCGGACCTCGCCGCAGAGCATGGCTACAACCCCCGCCGCCGGGCCGAGATGTTCGCGGTGATCGGTGATCCGCTGTTCCGCGGCCAGTGGCGTGGCGCGAAGACTGAAGGCGACGTGGTGATCGCGCCCGCCGGTCCCATCGGTCCCTATGGTGAGGTGTACGGGCGCGAAAAGGCCAAGGCCGCGCCGCGCATCGAGGCCACCAAAGAACTGACGGCGGCCCAGCGTTGGACGCCCGCCCGTGTGGACAAGCACGCCCGCAGGCTGATGACCAAGGCACTGCTGCGCGACCTCTGGCGCGTCTGGCGTGGTCACCCGCCGCGTGGGTCGCATGAAGTCGTGCCAGAGGACATGCCGAACGCGCCCGCCACCGACCACACGGTGGAGACCTGACTGCAATGGCCACCACCTCCCATCACCACCACGCCACGGTCTTCGAGAACCGCATCAACGGCAGCGTCGTCGCTTCCGCCCAGGTGATGATCTCCTTCAGCTACGCCGCCCTGCCCTCCCCTGCCGGGCCGGCCAGCGGCGGCGCCGTGACGTTCCTCGGCGCGGACATCGTCTGCGGCCCCGGCACGTCGATCCGAAAGACCCGCCCTGCCCCGCCGCACATCGAGATGTGGGCCAAGCGCTACACCGCGGCGAACGCCGCCATCCTCATCGCCGAAGCGACGGCCGACCACGTGCCGCAGCAGTGCGGCGCCGGCCCTCAGAAGCTGCCGGTCGCTTCTCCCCACACCCGCCCCTCCCCTGCCCTTCTCCAACACGGAGCCTAAATCCCATGAACGCCATCTCCCGCCGCCTTTCCGCCGAATCGCCCCCCTGCTCCAGCATGAGCACTCCCAAGCGCGGCCGCGGCGCCGCCGGCCGTCCCCCGCACGGCGAAGCCCCGAACCCCGTCGATATCCACGTCGGCGCCCGCGTCCGGCTGCGTCGCACCCTGCTCGGCATGTCGCAGGAGAAGCTGGGTGATGCTCTCCGCCTGACCTTCCAGCAGGTGCAGAAGTACGAGCGTGGCGCCAACCGCATCAGCGCCAGCCGGCTGTTCGACCTCAGCCGAGTTCTGGACGTGCCGGTGTCCTTCTTCTTCGACGACATGTCGGAGGCGACCACGGCGGCGGCGGTGACGGACGACATGTGCACCGCCAGCGCCGACTCCTCCGAACCGGACCCGATGGCGAAGCGGGAAACGCTGGAGCTGGTGCGCGCCTACTACCGCATCAACGACCCGTCGGTGCGCAAGCGCCTCTTCGAGATGACCAAGGTTCTGGGCAAGACCGGCGGCGACCAGCCGGGCGCCGAGGCCTGACCGCGAACACTTCGACGGAAGGCAGCGCGCCATGAACATGATGCTGAACTCGACGGCGCTCCGTTCATCTCGGACGGCACCGCTCGTCATCCGCGCATCCTCGCTCAGCGGCTATCCGGACTGCCCGCGCCGTTGGGCAGCGAGACAGATTCCCCGCGAGATCGTCGCCGCCGGCTACGACCTCCGCCAGTTGCCCAACGGCATCGGTGCCGCAGTCGGAACCGCGGTTCATGCCGGTGCGGCTCTGGCTCTCACCGAGAAGGCGCAGACGGGGAATCTCCCCCCGCTCGACGTCGCGACCGATTGCGCGGTGGAGACCGTGCGGAAAGGCATCCGCGACGGCGTGATCTACGACAGCACCACCGGCTCGCTGACGGTTGCCGAACAGCAGGTCGTGCGAATGACGCGCGCCTACAATGCGGCGGTGGCCCCGCTGGTTCAGCCGGTTCTGGTGGAGGAGCGGCTGGAGGCCCAGGTCACTGCGGAGATCATCGTCTCAGGACAGCAGGACGTTCTGGCGCGGGAACCTCACCGGGTTCGCGATCTGAAGACCGGGAAGCGGGGAAACCACAAGCCCCAGCTCGGCGTCTATGCCCTGCTGGCGAAGTCCCACGGCTATGATGTCCAAGGGCTGGCCGAGGACTTCATCGAACGGGCCTCCATCAAGAAGCCGCAGCCGGACCCGCAGTCCTTCCTTCATGACCTCGCCGGCGCGGAAACCGCGGCGTGGTCGGTGATCCGGCACATCCAGACCGACCTCAAGATTTGGCGTGAAGGCGACCCGGTGCAGGGCATCGAGCCCGGTGATCCGTGGGCCTTCGCCGCCAACCCCTCTTCGAAGCTCTGCAGCGACCGCTTTTGCCCGGCCTGGGGCACGGCCTTCTGCCGCGAGCATCAAACCGACGACAAGGAGTAACGACCATGGCTGATGGTGGTGGCGCGCGACCCTCGCTGGTCCCGGCGCAGCAGAACAAGCGGGGCATCCTCGACCTGCTGGAAAGCGACCGGGTGCGCAAGGGACTGGCGGCGGTGGCCGGGAAGCACATGAACCCGGAGCGCATGACCCGGCTGATCATCAACGCGATCAACCGGACCCCGGACCTGCTGAAGTGCGATCCGCGCACGGTCCTCGGCGCGACGATGACCACGACCGCGCTCGCGCTGGAGCCAAACACGCCCCAGCAACTTGCGTGGCTGCTCCCGTACAAGACCCGGCGCAAGGTCGGCGACAACGAGTGGGAGGACTACTACGAGTGCCAGTTCCAGATCGGCGCCCAAGGCTGGAAGGAACTGATGTATCGGAGCCCTGGCATCACGCGTGTGAATGCCGGCGCAATTTACGAGCACGACCGGTTCGTCTTCAAGGACGCTGCCGACATCGTGTTCGAGTACGAGCCCAACTATTTGGTCGATGATCCAGGACGAATCGTCGCTGGTTATGCCTATGCCAAGCTGGAAACCGAACGCGGTGTCGACCTCATTCCCACGGTCGTCCCCTGGAAGGAAATCGAGAAGATCCGCTCCCGCTCAGAAACCTACCGCGCACTCCTCCGCGGCATCGACAATGCCCGGAATCCGGACCAGCGGCAGAAAGCGGAGCGCAAACTGGCCGAAACGCCGTGGGTGATGTGGGAAGACCAAATGGTCGAAAAGTCCTGCACCAAGCGGCTTCGCAAGAAGGTTCCGATCACCCCGCAGATCGCGGCGGCGGCGGCTATCGATGACGGTGCGGATGTCGGCCAGATCGACTTTTCACAGATGACCGATCCCGACCTCGTTCGCGCGGTCGCCTCTGGCGAAGCCGAAGCCCCGCTGATCGAGCACGGCGAAGACCAGCCGATGAACAACGACATCGGCGCGGAGCAGCAGCGCGAACCCGCACCCGCTCAGCAACAGGCCACAACGTCGCGTGAGCCGAAGCCGAGCGCTCGCCGCGCCGATACCCCGCCCGCCGAAGACGCCATGCCCGACCTCCCGGCGGATGACGACACCGGCAGCCTCTTCTCGGAGTAACCAACCATGACGATGACCGCCACCGTCCGCGCCTTCCAGATTCTGGAGCGCGCCGACATCACCTTCGGAGAAGGCGTCACCCTGATCGCCGCCGAGAACAGCCACGGCAAGTCCTCCGTCGCCAAGGCCATCGCCGGCGCCATGGTCGGTGACCCGCTCCACGGCTATCTGAAGAAGGACGTCAAGGCGCTGGTGAAGGACGGCGCCAAGTCCGGCTCCGTCATGGTAACCGGGCCGGGCGGCTCCATCTCGGTTTCCTATCCGAAGGCCGAGGTCAGCAGCACCGGCACCCCGCCCACGCTGGGGCGCATCGCCGCCGGCCTCGACTCCCTGGTCGACATCGACCAGAAGAAGCGCGGCCTGGTGCTGGGCGAGCTGCTGAAGACGGCGCCGACCCGCGAGGATCTGGCCGCCGCCCTGGCGGACGCCGGCTTCAAGGATGAACCCGCCGCGGCGTCCATCACCAAGGCGCTGGAGGACGCCGGGAAGACCGCCGATCCCGCTCTTTCCCTCATGGATTACGCCAAGCTCCTGAAGACGGTCGGAGTCGGTCTGAACATCGTGCACTGGCTCTGGTGTCAGATCGAGACGCGCGGCTGGGACGGCGCCCTGAAGAAGCTGGAGGGCGAGCGCACCGAACTGAAGGGCCGCTGGGCCGAAGTGTCCGGCGAAGCCTTCGGCGACCAGAAGATTCAGAACTGGAAGCCGGACGGCTGGACGCCGGACCTCGCCGAGGTCTCCGCCGACGGCTTGCAGGCCGTTCTCGCGGCGGCGAACGCGGCGCTGGAGACGGTGGTCGCCGACCAAGCCGTGGACCAGTCCGAACTCGACCGCCTCCGTGTCGATGCCGGCAAGCTCGACGCGCTGAAGGAGGCGGAGCAGGCCGCCAGCAAGAAGAAGCTCGACGCCGAGGTGGCGGTGGTCGACGCCGAGAAGGCGCAGCGCGACGCGGAGCAGGCGGTCGCCAACCTGCTGCCGGCCGAACAGGATTCCGGTCTGTCCTGCCCGCACTGCCAGGGCAAGGTCCACTACCACAAGGGCCAGGACGGGGTGCGGCTCGACAAGGCCGAGCGGCTCAGCGACGATGTCCTGAAGCAGCGCCGCCTTGACCGCATCACGGTTGAAGGGAATCTCAACCGCGCCAAGGTGGCGCTCAGCACCGCCAGGGCCGGCCTTCAGGCCGCGCAGCGCGTTCTCGACGACGCTCAGCGCGCCGTCGCCGGAGCGGAATCGGCGAAGCGGAAGCTCACCGACCTGGAGGCGCAGAGCGCTGGGGAATCCGGCTCGACGGAAGCGGTGCAGAAAGCCCGTGACGCCGTGGCGGCCGCACAGCTTCGCCTCGACCTCTACCAGACCAAGGCCCGCGCCGATGCTCTGGACCGGCAGATCACCTCGATGTCCACCATCATCGGCATCCTCGCGCCGACCGGGCTGCGGCAGGCCAACACGCAGCGGGTGCTCGACACCTTCAACAACGACATGGTCCGCCCGCTGTGCGACGCCGCCGGCTGGAAGGCCGTCCGGGTCGAGCCGGACATGAGCATCAGCTACGGCGGCCGGCCCTACAGCCAGCTTTCCGGTCTGGGCCCGCAGCTTTCCTCCGACCAGTACCGGGTGCGGGCGATCCTGCAAGTCGCCCTCGCCGAGCGGGCCGGCGACCGGCTGGTGATCCTCGACGCCGCCGACGTCCTGGACCAGAAGGGCCGCAACGGGCTGTTCGGTATGCTGAAGAAAACCGGCATGGCCGCGGTGGTCTGCATGACGTTCAGCGCTGCGGCGTTGAAGAACACCGCGCTGAACCTCAACGCAGCGAAGATTCCGGACCTTGAGGCGGCCAAGTTGGGCCGGACCTTCTGGATTTCCGGAGGCGTCGCCCAGCCGTTGAAGGATGCGATGGCAGCGCTGCGCGACGGCGAACCGGCGCCGTCCTCGGTCAAGGCCGCGTGAGGGCGCCCGACATGCTCGCCACCCTCTCCCCTGCCCTTCCCACCGGCGAGGTGCCGAACGCACCTCACCGCGCCACCCAGCTCACGGCCTCCTTCGCCCGTCACCTCATCGATGTCGGCATGGCCGAAACCTACGACGTGGCCCTCTTCAGCCTCATTCATGTGCGGCGTTGCGGGGAACGGTCGGTGGGGCTGGTCAAGCATCGGGAGCGGGTGCTGGGACTGCCGAGCTTCCTCTGAAATTCGTTTTTCACGGAGTGAAACAATGGCTTGGTACACGCAGGATCAGCTTGAGCAGCGCGCAAAGGATCTCCACGAGATCGATCGCACGATGGTCGACGCCATCGGTGATTTCCAACCCGGTCCGACGTGGGAGAATCTGCCGGAAGAGTGCAGACAGAAGTGGCGGCTGAAGGCTGCCGAGCACCTCGACGCCGTCTCTCCCCTGGACCTGACGCGCCCGCTTCGCACTCGGGCTGGGGAGCCCATCATCTCGGCCAAACTGTCCGATGACGGCATGGCCATCATCGCCACGGTGATGTTCGCCGGTGCGGATACGGCGACCACAGCTTCGTGGCCGATCAATGGCCTCTATGCCGAAGGTCGGGAGGGCGAGGACTCGATTGACCTCGTCTATTCCGACGAAGCCGCCTGATCCGGCCCACGCCCGACGAGCCAGCCCCCATGCCCCGCCCTTCCCGCGTCGACAAGTCCGCTCTGGCCATCGGCCTGCCCGCCAAGCCGAAGCTCGACTGAAAGGTCGCGACAGTCACCTGTACGAAGCCTTCATCCAAGGGCGCGGGCTTTCCCTTTGAGGCTTCAATACTCGGAAATGCCTAACTTGATCTTCGCTGGCTGCTTTAGCGCTGCGTGGACACATAAATGAAGGATCAACGGAAATGAACCTTGTCACCGCTATTCATGCCCCGATTACATCTATGATGTCATATATTGGAGATTTATGGCGCAAGCGGTCCAGCGGTGCTGTTTCCTGTGATCTGCGCGAAGGCGCCGCTTTACTGAAAAATACTTCTGTCGCCGTATCCCAGGCTTACGTCGCCAATGACGTAGCTGGTGAACTGCCCGCCATCGTGAAGGCCAGCGAACTGGAAGTGGATGTCGAAGACAAATACGCGTCCGATACCTCCGCTTATCACGTTTCCGATATTCTTGACGGTATCGGCGACTACATGCTTTGGATTAAACGTCTGAAAGATGTACATCCTGATGCTTACAGCCTATTCTCAAGGGTTGGCGGAACGATAATTCCGCACACCGACACAGTGCGGATGTCGACCGTACTTGATCATCGCGTGCCGAAAGACCCACGGCAATGGCCGTCATTCTTCATGTTTTCTTTTCAAAACAAAGCCGATGATAATAGCTCCATTATTGTTCCGAAGCTTATATATTTCCGAAAAATTCATATAACTGACAGCAACCGAGACGGTGTGGTTTCTGCAGGATTGAGCACCTATCAAGGGGTTCTATTCTTTACCAAGAAAGGTGAGAAATTTCGCTTTCCTGTCGCCTTCTATGTTGGCGTTCTTCCTGATGGAACCGTGATTCCACTCCGCCAGGCCACATCAAGCAAACAATTGGTGAGACATCGGCACAAGCGCCGAGGCGATAGTTCTTCAACTATGATCACGCATAGGTCGGTTGGATATCCTTCTCCGCTGATCGAGCTTTTCAGAGATAGGAAGAAGAATGAGAGCGAAACAATTGAGGATTATGTAAGCAGCCTATTCTTCCTTTCTATGAGCGCGGCTGTAGCTGCTTTTGACGGCGTTCAAATCAACGTTAAAAAGGACAATGTAGTTGGTCGATTTGGTGTGCCGGTCGATCGCGTTTCCACATTCTTCAAAGACCGGGAACTTCAGGTCACGGTAAATGGATCGCGCCGAAAAGTATTCCACGCTGTACGTAAGCATACCAGAAAGCTCCAAAACGGAAAGCAAGTTGACGTAAAGACCCATTACCGTGGCGCACGTAAGTTCGAATGGAACGGATACAATATATGCATCACGGTCCCAGACCATCATCACAGGTCTGTGGAGGCGTTCAGTTCTGAAATGCATGACGTTGGCGACGTGCTGCGAAGTGACACAGCCAACATGATGGATACCAAAAACATGGCATCAGCAATACAGCAGCGGATCTGGAGGTGACCGATGCATAACCTCTCCCGCCGCACCGTCCTGCGCGCCCTCGTCGCCGCCCCGGTGGTCGCCGCCTGCGCTCCGACCATCGTCTCCGTCACGGAGAGCCGCGTCGCTGGCGTCATCGCCTTGAAGCCGGAGTTCGGCTATGTCCTGGCGGGCGGCGACTACTGGACCACTGGCTTCACCTCGCGTGCGGAAGCGATCGCCGCCGCCATCGCTCAAGGTGGCGGCAAGGCCTTCCAGACGGCTGAAGTCGCGAACATCCCGATCACCTATCCGGACTTCGCCGAAGCGGCCGACGACTGGCTCAAGAATGAGGGGCACCTCGGAAACTGGCTGATGGACGCGCTGACCGGGCACAACGCCGATGCGGATTTCGAAGGCGAGTTCACCGACGCCTGCGGCCGCGTCAGCCGGGAACCCAGCGGCGCGGCTGGCCGGAAGGCGCTGGGCGAGGCGCTTCGCCGGCACGGCGCCCCGGAGCTGGCGGAGAAAGTCGAAGCCGGGCAGACGCGGGACGAGGATTGGGGACTCCCCGACCAGATCCACGTCGCCATCCGCGCCGACCGCGCGCTGCATTCAGAGATCGAGGCCGCCGTTCGCGCCTGGGTCGATGAGCATGATCTGGACCTGGATGCGCGCGGCCTTACCGTCGAGGCGGTGGAAGACCATCCCGCCACGGTTACCGCCGGCGTCGATGCGGAGGTGGCCGATGTCTGCTGACACCACGCCATTGAACCAAGCCATCGCCGAGCGGAATTCATGGAAGGCTACCTGCTCCGCAGCTATCGCGGCGGCCGGCAGAGCACAGGCAGAGCGGGACGAAGCGCGTGCCGCCCTCGCCGCCGCCGAGGCGGATAAGGAGCATCTCCGGAAGGCCCTGAAGCGGGTGCTCTACGCGGATAAGGTCCTCGGGCATGCCAAGGACCGCCTCGCCACGGTCAAGGGTGCCAGCGACCAGAAGTACCGGAACATGGGCGAATGGGTGCGCCGCGCGACCGTGGCCATGGAATCCGCGCTGACGGATGCCCGCGCTGTCCTCCTGAAATTGGAGCCGCCTCATGGACAGGAATGACGCTCGCGCTCTGTGGGCCGCCAGTGGCTTGGATTACAGCATACTGACCGAGACGAACCTGCAGCGCCTGATCTGCCTGCTCGACGCGGAGATGCGGGAGAGCGGCCTGATCCTCGGCTCCTATCGCATGGAAGAGGGGATCACCCCCGCGCCCCAGAAACGACGCGGTAATGAAGCATATCTCCGCTGCCGATCCGACCACTTCCGTGGGCGCGAAGCCGTGTCCTTCAACCAGGATGGTTTCGTCGGATTCGCCGGCTGGGCCGATGACCAGAACATCGTCCCGGTGCTGAAGGGCTTTGCGGCCTGGGTCGAGGAAATGCGCACCACCAGCACACAGCACCAGGCGGAGGCTTCCCATGCCCCGTGACGGCTATTCCCACGATCACTGGAAGCGGGAGTTGGTCCGCCCCTTCTCCCGGCATGAGCAGGAGGTGCTGGCCGCCGTGGTGCGCAGGGAGGGGGCGGAACGGCCGAGCATCGGCGGACACGACGCCGATACCGGACACCTCCTGAACGAGCGCAAGATGATCGTGCCCACGGCAATCAACGGCTATTTCAGCGTGACTGCGCGGCCGACCGCCTTCGGCAAGCTGGTGGCCCACGCCTATGAGGCGGTGACAATCTGCCACGCCTACCCGCTCGACCACGAACCGCCGACCTTGTTCAAGATGGACTGCCCCACGTGCAACGGCACCGGCGCGGACAAGCCGGATTGCTGGCTGTGCAAGGGCGACCGCCGGATCAAGGCCCATGCCGCTTACCGGCATGGCTACAAGAAAGCCGACCTGGAGGATTTGGAGAACGACGGCTGGTGCGACTGCCCGGCCTGCCACGGCGAATCCTGCCGGACCTGTGAAGGCAACGGCACCGTCCACGCCGACTATCTCTGGCGGGAAGCGCAGCGCGTCCTGCTGAGCGAAGACGCCCGCAACACCGGTCCGTTCCCGGAGATGCGCTGGTCCGGCGATCGGTGGTACCCAGGCTTCATCGATGAGGACGCCCTGCTGAGCCTCGCCGCCATGGACTGGCTGCGCCTCATGAACTGGAGCAGCGGCCTCTACAGCAACATGTTCGACCAGTGGTTCTATCTGGATGCCGAGGCGAAGGACATCGCCGCCGCGGTGCTGAAGCCGTCCGAAACTGCCGATCTCGTGCGCATGTGGCTCGCCGGCGAGCCATGGAAACCGGCCAAGCGGTCCGGCCAGTACCATCAGCATGAGCGGGAGAAGTTCGAAGAGGCCGCAGCTTTCCACCGCTGCCGGTTCCGGGGCTGGATTGCGCACGATTATCGCCGCAGGGGCTACACCTGGACTGTCGATGGCAAGAAAGCAATTGCCGGATGGGAGGGCGACCAGATCCGCTTGTCCCGCCCCCGCTTGAAAAGCCCCACCCGTGACTTGAAAGACATGGAGCGAGTGTCCAGCGCCCGCCGGGCCGTGTGGAAGGCGGAAACGGCAGTGATCCGGAGCGCTGACCGGATTGAAGCTGCGCAAGCCCGGCTCGATGCTGCCGTGGACCGCGGCGACCATGACGAGGCGGCTCGGTGGCGCATGCATGTGACCGCTGAGAGGAGCGACATCTTTTTCGGCTACGACGCTCAATGCCGACATCTCGACCGACAGCGGCAGGAGCTTGCCTGGGCGCATGCAGCGGCGGAGGCACGTCATGGCTGAGCCAGCAATCCCCACCCACGTCATCCTGCCGGCGGCATCGCTCTGCACGATCCTGCACCACGCCGAGAAGGAGCATGGGCGGCTCTCGACCTGGGTGGAGATGGGCGCCCATCCGTCGTTCGCTCAAGATGCCACGGACCTCGCCGTCGCGATCACGATGGCCGTCCGGACGCTCACCCACGGGGCGGGGGGCTCCTCCGTCGCCCTGCCCGTCATGACCGCCGCCACGCTGCGCTACTACGCGACGCGCGAACTCGCCCGGCTCGTCGGCATGGGGGCGTGGTTCGACGATGCCGACCTCGACCGGCAGGCCGCCGAACTGAAGGAGGCACTGGGCAAGATTCCGTACACGCTTCGGATGGAGGAGCCCCCGGCGCCCCCTGCCCCGGCGGCCATGCACCCCGCTTCCGCACGAGGGGAGGCCGTCCATGGGTGACACGCTTCGGAAGAACTTCCCTGTATCCCCGTGGGAAGCACAGCGCGTGGCGGAGATGGCATCCGTTGAGAAGACATCGGAAGCGGTCATCCTGCACCGTCTGTTCTCCATCGGGCTGAACCATTGCGATACCGCCGAATCCCTGGAACAGCGCCTGAGCACTCTGACGCTCCGGGAGGCCACCGAACTCCTTTGCGACCACCCGCTGGTGGCCGAGGTCGACATCAAGCAGGGCACCCTCACCGTTTCCCTCCGATCCGGCGAAATGCTCATCCGTCGCAAGAACGGGGAGGTGATCCATGGGTGAGATCGCCGACATGATGCTGGACGGCACCCTGTGCGAAGGATGCGGCGAGTTGATCGACGACGGCGACGGCGACGGGTTCCCGCGCCGCTGCGCTGGGTGCGGCGGTGGTGCCGACCGTTCCCGCCGGCGCCGGTCGGAACGGGCTTCCCCTGCTGACGGTCGCGACGTCCTCGACCGCGCCGCCCGCGCCTATCTCGCCACAATCTCCGCCTCAAGCGACGGCCTGAAGGTCCGGTCCTCTGCCTGGAACGACCCCCGATTCCAAGCCTGCCAGGAGGCCGGATACGTCAGCTACCACAAGATCAGCAATCGCTTCCGCGTGATCCGCGTGACGCCCGAAGGCGTCGCCTATCTGGTCGCAATGCGGCGCACCCGCTCCAGGAGTCTGGCCCATGCCTGAACCGGTTCTCGCCCTGCCCTACTGCGGCCCTTCTCACCATCCGGACGTTCTGGAACGCCTCGTGACGCGGCAGACCTGCCGCCTGGGCTGGTCCTGGCCGGACCTGCCGAACGATCAGCGTAACGCGCTCCTCGATGAAGCCAACCATCTCCTGACGCACGCCCTCCGGGAGCTCAACCGCGACCTGCTGGTGGCCGAACTGAAGATGTTCGGCTTCGACAGCGTGACCTCGATCTCGGAACTCAACAGGGTCGAGTTTTGGATCGGCGCTCTCCTGGAGGCCGCCCGCGAACAGGCGTTCAAGCTGTCCATCCACCAACGCAAAATCGAGGGGAGATAGCGCCGGTGACCGACGCTGCCGCCCTGCCCCGCCGCGCGATCTCCGCCATTCCCACCATGCCGAACCGGGCGTCCCGCGCCTCCGTGGCTATGGAGTGCCGGCTCGCGCCTGAAGGCATCCGCCAGAACGGCGACGGCGGTTTCCGCGTGGCGCTCGACTTCCACCCGCTCGACCGGCCCGACCTGTTCTTGAACGCGTCGGCCGGCGCATCGTTCATGCTGGTCGCCGTGGAGCTGGATGACGACGGTGAACCCAAACCGCCGGTCTTCATCGGGCGGCCCGGCCAGAACTGGGACGAGATGAAGCCCGCGGCACAGGCCGCCATGCGGTGCCGCGACGCTGAATTCCGCCGCTTCCTCACCCGCTGGGCCGGTGAGCCCATCGAGACGGTCGAGGATGCCTCCGACGCCGTCTGCCTGCACTGCGGTGTCAATCGCAAGCGGCAGATCGCACCCCGTTCACAGGCCGCCAGCCTGTGGGCCGAACTCGATTCCACCTTCCGTTACTGGCAACTCCGAGGAGACCTGCCGTGAATGTTTCGAATGTACCGAACTGCGCGAAGAACCCCGAACTGACGGCGATCAAGAAAGCCCTGGTCGAGGTGCGCAGCGCCCATTTCACGGGGCTGAAGCTGTCCAGGATCGTCGCCTACGCTTTGGGCGACGGGGATGCCACCAGCCGCAGCACCTTTGAAAACTATGGGCCCAGCATGACCAAGCCCGGCGAGAGGAAGCCGGTGTCGGGATGGCTTCCCAGCGCACAGTATGCGGAGCGAGTCGACGATGCGTCCGCGGCCCTGCCGAAGCCGAAGACCAAGGACGCCCCCGCTTCCGAGCGCTGGGCCATCATGAGCGGTGTCCGGCCCGACGGCCGGGCGTTCGCCAAGGCCTGGAAGGAAGGCGCCGACGCCGTGACGATCAACGTCACCAAGGCCCACAACGAGGTGCATGCCCGGCTGGACGCCGCGCTCCAGGCGCAGATCTGGGAGCTGGAGCGGCGCGCCGCGGCACAGGAGGCGACATGCGCCGCATAGCCGAGACCGGCGAGCCGGGCAGGGCGGCGATGGGGCAGGCGCCCTATCCGCCCGTTGCGGCCGCAGCTCATAACCCCGCCCAGATCCCGCGCCGCCGCACCCTCTTCGAGCGCCTCTACGCTCACCGGGACATCCCCGGCCAAACCGAAATCACCCCGCTCTTTCTGGAGCACTGAAATGCGCTTCCCGATCCTTTCGGCCCGCCCGGTGACGGCAGGCAACACCCGAGCTTTGCCCTTGATGGCCGACATGCTGCGCCGGCAGGCGGACCTTCTCGACCAGGACGGCGACCGCCGGACCGCCAATGCCGCCCGGGCCCGCGCCGGTCGGCTCACGCTGGAGGCGGCGGTGGCCAGCATTCGCTCCGGCGCCACCGTCATCGGGAGCGCCGGCCATGCGTGACGCCTTCGCCCGTCTGCCTCGCCTCCTGATCGGCTGGCCCCTGTTCGCCATCGGGTATGTCGCCTGCTGGCTCTCCCACCCCGTCAAGGCGGGCTACCGCACCGCCGAATCCCACATCGCCGCCGCCGCTGCTGGCCGCGCGAACCGGCTGGTCACCATCTCCGGAGAAATCGTCCCATGAGCCACCCGGCCCGCACCCTTCCGCCGCTTGCTTCCCCCGGCATCACGGCGCCGCCTCCGGTCCACATTGAGATCGCGCCGGAAGAAGTCGCCAGCGTGACCGTCTCGGATGCGCTGTCCGCCCTCGATCTCGTCATCCATGAGGCCCGCGTCGTCGCCAGCAACCCAACCCGGTACGAGGGAAGTGCCGAGCAGCAGCAGCGGTTACACCAGCAGGATCGCCGCCATCTGGCGCGGCTTCTGGCCGTGCGCGATTTCATGGCCGGGCAGGGGGCGTGACGATGGACGGCCTGTTCACCATCGACATGCTGCCGGTCAGCAGCACCCCCCCTTCGAAGGTCCGGACACGGGCGAAGGCCCGGCGCAACAAGCCGGTCGACCGCTCGACGGAATGGCCGCTCGAAGGCTCCATCAACGTCGTGCTGTTCGCCGGCATGGGCGGCGCCTGCCAAGGGCTGGAGGATGCCGGGTTCCCCGTGCATCTGGCCGTGAACCACGACGAGATCGCCATCGCCGCGCACAAGGCGCTGAACCCATTCACGAAGCACCTGCAGGCGGACATCTATGAGGTGGACCCGCTCGAGGCGACCGGCGGGCGCCATGTCGGGAACCTCTGGGGGTCTCCGGATTGCACGGACCATAGCGTCGCGAAGGGTGGCGCCCCACGGTCGCCCCGCGTCCGCTCCATGCCCTGGCAGCTCTGCCGCTGGGTGGGCGTGCTGCGCAAGCGCGGCCTCGGCCCCGAGGTCGGCTTCCTGGAGAACGTCCGCGAGATCCGTGGATGGAATCATCTGGTGGCGAAGCGCGATCCAGCCACCGGCCGCGTGCTGAAACTCGATGGGTCGGTCGCCGCGCCGGGTGAGCGGGTGCCGGTCTGGGAACAGCAGCTCGTCCGGAACCCGCGGAAGTTCGGGAAGCCGAAGCGTGACTCGGCGACAGGACGCCTGCTGGTCAAGGACGGGCGGCACATGGTCAGGGTGGCCGCCGAGGGCGAGCGGGTGCCGGACAGCAAGCGCGTCCGCGACCGTCTCCGGACGGAAGGCCGGCTCTACCGCGCCTGGAAGCGTCACATGGAGCGGCTGGGCGCCGTGTACGAGGACCGGGATCTCTGCTGCGCCAACTATGGCGTCCCGACCAGCCGGAAGCGCCTGTTCGGCGTCCTGCACTTCGACGGCCGAAAGCCGGAATGGCCGGAGCAGACCCACGCCAGCCGCAAGGAGCTGGTACGGCTGAACGAGGAGCGAGCCGCCGCCGGGCAGGCGCCGCTCCAGCCCCACCGCGCCGCTGCGGAGATCATCGACTGGTCGCTCGACCTGCCCAGCATCTTCGACCGTCCGAAGGATCTCGCGCCGGCGACCCAGAAGCGGATCGCCGTGGGCATGCAGCGGTTCGTGCTCAATGCCAAGGAACCCTTCCTGATCCACCTGACCCACGGCGGCCGGCTGCACGACATCGGCGACGCCGGCCCGACAATGACCTGCGCGCACCGCGGCGAGGTTGCCCTCGTCGGGCCGGCCCTGATCCCGACGACGCACAGCAAGAGCCCGGCGCGGGCGCATGACGGGGGCGGCGCCACGCCGACGCTGACGGCGGCGGTTAAGGGAGGCGAGTTCGCGGTGATGGGGGCGGCCATCGTCGGCGCCGGCGGCCGGGCCGCCCAGGTCCCGCCGATGGACCCGGCCAAACCACTGAACGCCTCCACGACGAAGGAGGACCGTTGCATCGTCGCGGCCCACGTCACGACGTTCCGTAACGGAGCGGTCGGCCACGGCATGGACGAGTCCACGCGGACCTTCACCGCGCAGCACTCCGACCATCATCCAGGCGGTGCCCCGTCCTTCGGGCTGGTGGCGGCTTCGCTGGTCGGCATCGCTCATGGCGACGACTCGCGCAGCGGCAGCCGGGTCTACGACGCCGAGGATGCGATGCGCACGGCGACCGGCAGCAACGACCAAGCCGTGATGGCGGCTCACCTCCTCCGCTACCACGGGGAGCGCAGGGAGGGCGAGGCGCGCGGCGTTGTTCCAGAGGACTCACTGCCGACCAACACCACCGAGAACCGCTTCGGGATCGTCGGGGCCACGCTCGCCCCCTCCATCATGACCAACAACACCAACAACGTCGGGGCGGCGGTGGACGAAGCCGTGCCCGCGCTCACGACCGGTAACCGGGACTTCGTGGTGGCTGCCCACCTGACGAAGTTCCAGGAGAACAGCCCCGGCCAGTCCGCCGACGCGCCCACCGATACGATGATGGCCGGCGCCGCACGGTTCGGTGTGGTGGGTGCCTTCCTGGAGCAGCACAACACCCGTGATGTCGGCCGCCCGGCGGACGATCCTCTGGCAGCGCAGACCGCCAAGGAGCATTCCGCCGTGATCGGCGCGGCGCTCGTCCAGACCGGCTACGGCGAGCGCGACGGGCAGGCCCCACGGGCGCTCGACGTGGAAGACGCCATCGGCACCCAGGTCGCGGGTGCGGCGAAGCACGCCGTCGTCGGCGCCTGGATGGTCCAGCACAACAACCACACCAAACCGAACGGGGAGAGCGACGTCCACAACGGACACAGTGTCAGCAATCCGGTCAGCGCCATGACTACGACCGTCAGCCACCAGCAGGTTGCCGGGGCATACCTTGTCCACCAGCGCGGAACCGGCGTGCCCCAGGATGCCGGGGCGCCCATCTCGGCCCAGACTTCGGGCGGGGACCGCGGCGGTTCCCATCATCAGGTCACCGCAGCCTACCTGTCTGAGTATTATGGCACAGGCGGGCAGCACCAGCCCGTGGACGCGCCCCTGAACGCGCTGCCCACGGTGGATCGCTTCGCCGTTCACGGCGCCGACGTCACGGCTCCGCCCTTGCCGCCCGAGAAGCTGGCCCGCGCCAGGCAGGTCGCCGCTTTTCTCCGCGCCCATGGCGTCTGGGATGATCGGGAGTTCGTGACCTTCGGTCCGTGGATCGTGGTCGACATCGGCATGCGGATGCTGCGGCCGCGGGAAGCCGCTGCTGCCCATGAACTGCGGATGCCCGACCTGATCACCGTCTACAAGCGCGACCGCAAGGGCAACATCGTCATCGGCCCGGACGGCAAACCGGAGATGGTCACCCGACCGCTCACCAAGACGGAGGCGATGCGGCTGGTGGGGAACTCCGTCCCCAAGCGTATGGCGATGCTGCTGGCCCAAGCGAACGCGGTGCACGCGCTCCATGCTCCGTCTCGCCAGATGCAAGCGGCGGAGTGACCGGCCATGCATTCGACCGACCCCTTCGTCCTCTCTGACGGCACCGAGCTTCCCGCGCCCACATCGACCCGCCATGGCCGCAGTTGGGCCTGGGCTCGTGACGGCTACGGCTCGTGCTCGATCACCGAACACCGGCATGGCGAGGCCCTGCTGCGAATGATCGTCAGTCTGCGCGATCCGCCCGACCACCCGCCCGAGCCGGGTTCCTACGACGAAGATGCTCGGCGGGGAAGGGCGGCCGATTTCCTCGGCCGTCTCATTGCCCATCGCATGGCCGAGGGCTGGCGGCTCATTTCCGCCGACGCGCTGTCTGCCACGCTGATGGCGAACACGGCACCGCTTTCAGGCCAGGGGAGGGCAGAGTGAGCCGGTCTGTGACAGTCACCAACATCGGCGCCGCACCCAGCGGCGCCACCCCGCCGCCGTATCACTACCAGCGGCTGGACGCCTATCAGAGCCGGTTTGCCGAGATCGAAGAGGATTTCCGGGCCGGACGCATCACCCCACAGGAGAGGTGGACCAGGATGGAGCAGGCCCGCGACCAATCCGGCATCACCAATGCGGCGGCACCTCCCGATTACAAGGTGCCGAAGGCGGCCCACATGACGGAGCTGGAATACTGCAACAAGCGGCGAAACGTCGATCTGCGATCCCGCTCCCGCCGGCAGGCTGCATGAGCCTACCACCCAACTCGAAGGAATCGGCCGACATGACCATCAGCAGCCTGCGCACCCCAGAGTTCATCACCTTCACTGGCCTGGACGCCAGAACGGACCTTGCTCGCGCGCTCCACATCGCCACGGTTTACCCCGTCGAGTTCGGCGTGCTGTTCAGTGGGACCCGGCAGGGCAGGGAGCCTCGGTATCCTGATCGGAAGACGATCACGCACATCGCATGCGCAGGACTCCCTCAGCTCGCTGCGCACGTCTGTGGTGGGTATGCTTGGCGGATCAACACCAACACTCCGACCGGACTCAATCTGACCCCGTTCCGGCGGGTGCAGGTCAACCACCCGTCACCAGACGCTGGGGCGATTGCCCGCGAGATGGAAGAGTGGGGTGGGCCGCGAGGCGTCGCCCAGACTTGTGACCTGGAGTTCCCAGCCGGAACGGCTGTGGACTGGCTGTTCGACCGCTCGGCCGGGGAGGGGAGGGCGCCGGAGGAATGGCCGCAGCACCCCGGCGGCAACCGGCTGGTCGGCTACGCCGGCGGGATCGGCCCCGGCAACGTGGGCGATGTGCTGAGGAAGATCGCCGCCACGGGGCCGTACTGGATTGACATGGAAAGCGGGGTCCGCACCGACGACTGGCTGGACCTGGACAAAGTCGAGGCGGTGTGTCGGGCGGTTTATCGGTAGGGCAGGGCGGAAAGGGGAGGCTGGCCCAGCGCCGTCGGTACTTACGACGTCGTAAGTCGGCCAAGCTCCCCGATCACTTACGACGTCGTAAGTCGCCTCGTCATTCGCCGAGCAGAGCGTTGATGCGGTCGCGCATAACAATCAGGTGGGTCCGGTGCTCGTCTGCGAGCACCGGCCGGGCATCTTGCAGGCGCTCGAGGTCCCCGGCCATCTTGGTCAAGCTCTTCCCGATGCTGCGATCGGACAGTGCCCTTTCCGTGGTTGATGGTGCCACCGTCTTGGCGGCCTTTTTCTCCGCGCGCACGTCGCGAACCGTGATCCCCGTCCGTGCTCGGTCCCATAGAGATCGAACCTGCTCTGGGTCGTCCAAGGTGGCAAGTTCGACAAGCACGGACCGGCTCACACGCGATGGGTCCTGTCGGTACTCGTCCAGGATTTCGTTCGGAAGCCGCAGAACAGAGAGGCGTCGTGAAACCTCTGCTTCCGTGCAGCCCAACAGAACGCCAGCCTCTGCCATCAGGTAGTCGTGCTGGTCGATAAGCCGCTGAACGCTTCGCGCCAGATCCACGGCGTCCAGATCGACGCGCTGGACGTTCTCAATCAGCGCGATCTCTTCCGACCGACCCTGCGTAATGATGGCGGGGATCGTCTTGCGGCCGAGAAGCTGATGCGCTCGCAGCCGCCGCTCGCCAGCCACCAGCATATAACTTCCCGGCGTGCCGGCCGGCTTGACGAGCACCGGCTGCTGGAGCCCATGTTTGTCGATGGATGCCGCGAGGGATTGAAGTGCGGCATCATCGAAGACGGTGCGCGGCTGGTCCGGGTTCGGCGTGATCCGCTCCACGTCAGCCTCGATGAGGCGGGGGAGGGTGCCGGACAGGCCGAACAGCTTGTCCGTCTCCGCCGATTCCTCTCGGGCTGGGTTGGCCGCTTGGACCTGGGCGCGAGTGTTGCGCTGGAACTTAGGCGCCATGTGCAGCCTCCGTGGCAGGAGCTGTTACGCCCATGAGGCGGCGCGCAATTTCCACGAAGGTCTCCATTCCTGGAGCACCTGGATCTCCGGCCAGCGTGATCATGTTGGCGGCCGCAGCTTGGGAATACACGGTGGAGCGGGGGATCGGGTCGAACATCGAGAACTGTGCCCCCCAGATGGCGTGCAAATCATCCAGCGATGCCTTGTCCTGCGATTGCCGGGCGGAATACATCGTCGGGACGATACCAAGGATCTCCAGGTCCGGATTGGAGCGGCGTCGGATTTTCGCGATAGTTTCGCTGAGCTGATCAAGCCCCAGGATCGCGTGCGCCTCTGTCTGGCAGGGGATCAGGAGGTACTGGGCCGCCACCAACGCGTTCGACGTCACCATCCCGAGAGACGGGGCACAGTCGATGACGATGAAGTCGTAGGAGCCCCGCACGGCTTCCAGCATATCGGCCATGGTGTTGATGCCGGTGGGGTCGTGGTAAAGCTCCCCCTCCGCGGCCGCCAGGGCGATGCTCGCCGGAACGACATGCAAGCCCTCCACCTCCGTTGGCAGGATCACGTCTGTCAGCGAGGCTTTGCCGGTGAGGGCATGGTAATGGGTCTTGCCCTGCTTGGTCAGTTCTACCACGCGGGCCTGCGGAATGCCGACGTGCACCGTGGCGTTGCCTTGAGAGTCGGCATCGACCAGCAGGACTCGGTTTCCTGCACGGGCCAGAACGTAGCTTAGGTTGACGCTGGTCGCGGTCTTGGCCGTGCCGCCCTTCTGCAAAGCGACAGCAATGGTGACGGCGGGGCGTGGTTCGGTCGACCGATCAAGGCCGAGCCGTGCGATCATGAGGGCGCCGGCGACATCGCGCGGAACCTTTTCGGTGCCGCGCTCCCAGCGGGAAATTTTCTGCTTATCGTATTTGCGCCCTAAGAGTTCGTTCAGCCAGGTAGCGAACTCGGGCTGCGTCTTCCCAAGGCGGTCCCGAAGGTCCCGCAGATCATCTCCGGTCAATGCCCCCTCCACCAAATGAGGGGTGCACCTTATGGAGTGGAATCTACTTGGTCAAGGGTATCTACTAGGGTGGACTCCGGCGCCGAAGCCAGCGTTGGAACTTCCCTACGCTGGCTTCGGCAGAAGGCGCTCTGGGACCGGCGGCCTGGATGGATGGAGAATGAGCCCGCCCTTGTCATCCGCCTCTTCGACGTTCCCGTCTTCGTAGACCGAGAGGGCATAGCGCAATGCAGTGCGGAACTCTGGTTTAAAGGCCCGGAGGCGGCTTCGATAGGTTGAGTCGTCTTCGTCGCGGCGGCCGGTGCCGAATTGCTCATACAGCGCGACCCAGCTGACTGGAGTTGGCTTTTCCAGCACATGGAGCCGGTAGGCCAGCCAGATATAGACGTCGATGGCGGCGCTTTTCCCGGCGATGGCACGAATCGCAGGCTCCCAGACTGGAACCGGGTGATCCTTCAACATGCGGAAAAAGCTATCGGAAAGTTGAACGGTGTCGTCCCAGAGCGAGCCCTGGCCATCCGTCGCCCGCAAATTGATGGCGTTGCGGACAATGCTGTCATTGGTGTGGCCGCTGGCCATGGCTCCCTTGTAGGGGCCGTCATAATCGAAGGTTAGCTTGCAGCGGCTGATGCGTTCTGCCTGATTCTTCACCTCGCGATAGGTCGCGCCACCGGAGGAAATGTCCATCCGTTCCAGCCAGTTGTTCATTGACCGGCCGAGTTCTACGACTGGAGAATTGTTCCGAAGAGCTTCGGTTTGGAGGTATAGGAGAATAAGTCTGGCTTTGGCCCCATATGGAACGCCGATGAGTTCATAATCATTCGCCGAGCGTGGGTTCTTGACCTTGGGACGGCGTCCAGGCTCGATGAGCAAAGACATGCTCCCGTTGGAGCGCACCCATGGGAGATCATCTGCCAAGCGGCGATGGGGGAGGGAGGTCATGCAGAAGCCGGAATAGGTGATTCCGGTCTCGTTACTTTCCTCTTCAAGGATGGATGTGGCGACCTGGAAGAACGGGATTTCTTCCTTTGCGATCATCTGACGCGCGGCATCGCGGCCATGCGTGCGGATCAGCTTATGGACCGCTGCCATGTCATCCCCCTTCATCTTGTGCTGAGTGGATCATGGCGACGACCGGGGTGCAATTTGGAAGATCCCTACGCAGGCTATTTGAGAGTCTATTTGAAAGAATCTATTTGATTAGTAGGGAAGTTCCACGGGAAAAGCCGATTCGCGTAGGGATGTTCCGGGACTGGCGTAGGGATATTCCGTGCTTCGGACTGGGGAGAATCGTCCGAATCGTAACCGTAGGGAAGTTCCAAAGGCGGTGTTCCATCCCCACTGATTCGGGGGCGGAAGCGTAGGTAACTTCCAAACTGGCTGTCGATCTTTTGCCGCACTTCAATGGCAACTCAAATTCAGCGTAGGGAAGTTCCGCAGTCTTGAGAGCATGGAATATCCTGGGACGCTCGGCACTCAGGTCGCGTTGCTCGGTCAAGCCCGCACCACTGGCACGTCGTCCAGCTCCGTCGTGTAGCTGGGCGACCGGCTGTCCTGCCGCATGCGCCACGCTCGGCCGATGGTGGCCGCCGGCACCAGCGTGTCGCGGCCCATCCGGCTATTGATCGCGTCCATAGCCGCCATGAGGCGGGCGCCGCGCGCCCGATCGGCGGCGGCCAGCAGGTCCGGCTGTACCTTGGACACCGGCACCAGCCCGGTCAGGATCACCCCGGCCTTGGACATGGCAAAGCCGTCGCGCCAAATCCTGCGGGCGCCGGCAGTCGCCGCGGCGATCAGCGCGAAGGTGTCGTCGGTCGCCGGTCGCAGCTCGACGGTCGCGGCGTTGCTGTAGGCCGGGCCCGGCCGGAAGGGCGACGTGTGCATGAAGACCTGGAGAGCCTCCGCAGCCAGCCCCTCGGCACGCAGCTTCTCCCCGGCCCTGGTCGCATAGGCCGCCACCGCCTCCCGCATCGGCTCCCACTCCGTGATCGGCTGGCCGAAGCTGCGGGTAACCGCCGTCGTCTTGCGCGGCGCCGGCGCCTGATCGAGCGGCAGGCAGGACAAGCCGCGCAGTTCGTAGACGATTCGCTCCCCAACCACCGTCAGCACCTGCCGGGCGCGACGGGGCTCCATGTCGCGCAGGTCCGCCGCGGTCTTTACCCCCAGCATGCCCAGCTTCTCCGCAGAGCGCCGGCCGATGCCCCAGACGTCCTCGACCGGCACCACGCGCAGCACATGTTCGCGCTCCGATTCGCCGCCCAGGTCGCAGACCCCGCTGTCGTCCAGCAGCGCCTTCTTCGCGGCATGATTACTGACCTTGGCGAGCGTCTTGGTCGGCCCGATCCCGACACAGGTCGGAATGCCGGTCCACCTTCGGACCGTCGCCCGGATCTCTGCGGCATAGGCCAGCAGGTCCCGGCCCTCGAAGCCGCTCAGGTCCAAAAAGCTCTCGTCGATGCTGTAGACCTCCAACCGAGGCGTGAAGCTGCGCAGGCAGTCGGTCACTCGGGCCGACAGGTCGCCATACAGCGAGTAGTTGGAGGACAGCACCCGAACCCGATGCTGGCGGACCAGTTCGCGCACCTCGAACAGCGGCTGGCCCATCTTCACGCCCAACGCCTTCAACTCGGCGGAGCGGGCGACGAAGCACCCGTCGTTGTTCGAAAGCACACCGACGGGCACACCCTCTAGCCGGGGATCGAACACCCTCTCGCAGCTCACATAGAAATTATTGCAGTCCACCAGCCCGTAAACCCGCGGCGGCGCCATGGCCATCACCGCCGATGCAGGCGGATGGTGCTCGTGATCACGCCCCAGATTTCAAAGTCGGGCCGGTCGGTGACCTCGACCGGACGGTATGCGGTATCATCCGAATCCGGCACCAGCCACACGCGGGCGCCACGCTTCAGCAGACGCTTGCACGTCAGTTCTCCATCCAACACTGCGACGATCACGTCATCGTGACGCGCGGTCAGCGACCGATCGACAATGGCAAGGTCGCCGTCATGGATGCCGGCCCGGACCATGGAATGACCGGAGACACGCAAGGTGAAGGTGGCGGAAGGGTGGGGCACCAGCACCTCGGCGAGATCGATTCGGCCTTCCACATAGTCCGCCGCGGGCGACGGGAATCCCGCCGGCACAACGGCCTCCACAGACACGACCTGGCACGACCGCATCACAATCGGCTCTGGCGCCTGCATGCTCCCCTCCACCCACCTGACCTTGTTGGGAGGATGGCGCGGGAAAAGAACTTTTCAAGAACAAAGAGTCATTGACACCGAAGCTGAGACTGCGGTGACCATTTCCGCCGCCATGGCACTTCCGGCTCTGGGGCCGCAACGCTGGCTGGGCTATAGTTGGCGGATCAGGAATAGGAGACGGGTTTCCCGGAGATGAAAGTTGACCTCCTTATCGATGGGGAGAACTTCCGCCCATCCTATTGGCCGTCGATCAAGGCCGCAGCGATACAGTTGGGCCGGGTGCGCTCCGTGATCGCCTTCTCCTGCATGGAAACAGGTTGGAGTCGGGTTGAGGGCGTAGAAGTTCGACATGCTCCTGACTTGAGTGGGAGAAACGCGGCCGATTTCATGCTGGCGATGCACGCCGCAGTGCTTGCGGAGCGCAAGCGGGTGAAGTCGGTCATCATTGCTTCTGGCGACGATGGATTCGGGGCCGTAGCTCGGCGCCTCAAGGGGGAGGGAGTGAAGGTGTTTGCCTTCATCCCCCTGATGGATCGGCTTCCCCGCCGACTCGTCACGAACGCGGATCTGACCGTCGTCCTCCCACCTGTGGACCCGCTGTTGCTGAAGGCCTCGGATTTGGACCTGGATGGCGGTTGGTCCGCCGACACCGTGCGGTCGGTGCTGGGAATCTGCCCGGCCGACAAGGATGGGTGGATCTCGCTGAAGACGGCTCGTCGCGCGCTGATCGCATCCGGCCTGATAACCTTGGAGACGAAAAAGTTCATATCTCGCCTGAAGAAAGCGGGGTGCGAAGTCGTGTCGAATGGGCAAACCGGTATGGTCCGGGTGGTTGCTGAGCCATCATCAGCAGCGACCTGAACTGCTGGCCACCAGAACGAGCACCCAGCTATTGCGATGGGGTGTGTTCAGCACCTGCCGGTTCGGCCAAGCATCGCACAGGATCGGCGTCACGCGGCGGACAACCAGTTCGCCGCACAGGTGGTCACCATGCGCCTTGAAGGCCGTGTCAGCGCTTCGCACATCACCCGACTGGATGATGGACAGAGGAAGGGAACGCCGGATGCGCGTCGAGCGATGCACGCATGAAACGCTTGATGATTTGGCAACGTTGCGGTGGGAACTGTGGCCGGAGGCGCCGATCGCGACCCACCGCACCGAAGCTGCGGATGACCTCGTCGCTCCGGAGCGAGCGGCCGCATTCATCGTACGGGACGAGGACGGGGTAGCTGTAGGCTTTGCGGAGGCCTCGTTGCGCCGGGACTATGTGAATGGATGCGAGACCTCACCAGTCGCGTTCCTGGAGGGAATCTACGTGCGGGCCGCACAACGGAAGCGGGGCGTCGCCCGCCTGCTCATCCAGGCTGTCGAAGGTTGGGGAAAGGAGAAGGGCTGTTCGGAGTTCGCCTCCGACGCGGACATAGGGAATGATGTGTCCCGACACATGCACGCCGCGCTCGGCTTTGAAGAGACAGAACGCGTCGTTTTCTTCCGCAAGGCGCTGTGACGAAGTGGCTGCTCCGGGACGGTAAGCAGGCAGGAACAGAGGGCCACCGGGACAAACCCGGCGGCCCCGGCGAGGGCGGTGAGGTGAGGAGCAGTCACGGCGAGTCCCTCACTTCCGCAGCAGCTTGTCCTTGGCGGCGGACCCGGCGCTGGAGCCGACCCAGTATCCGACCACCGACGTCGCCATGGCGGTCAAGGCGCCAAGCATGATGGAGACGGTGGTTTCCTGCCCCGGCGGGATGGATTGCGTCAGGACGAGCTGGAGCACGTAGCCGAAGGCGAGCAGCACGATCACCGAGACGATGGGTGCGCCCCAGGAGATGCGGCTGCCGGCCTTCGCGAGCTCGACCGTTTGGGCGCGGGCGCTCGCCCGGTCCTCGTTGTCCAGCCGAAGCAGCGCCACGACCTGATCGCCCTGCTGGCGGTACAGTTCGGCGAGCATGGCGGGATCGTCCTTCACCGTGGCCGCCGCGTGAGCCGCACCTTCCGGGGTGGTGATCGGCAGGCCGGTCACGGCGGAGACGACGGACACCGCGGCCTCGCCGACCTTCTGCGCGGTCTCGCCGGAGTCGAGGGCGGCCTTGGCGACCTCCGGCAGCAGCACCGGGGCCAGGGCGGAGATGATGGGAATGAGCAGTGGCAGCATGATGGGTGCCCCTCCTTTGGGCATGAAAAAGGCCGCCGGGCGGGATGCCGGGCGGCTGAGTTGAGTAGAAACGCTTAACTTTTCAGGTTTTACGGTGTCTTAGGAGAACCGGCTGTACGAAAAACCTTCTCGCCTTTGCGGACATCACGAACCTCTATAAAATAATAAGCACCTCTATCATCGAGTCTACGCTGAATTAATTCCGCCACCTCTTGAAGTATCTCACCATAGGCACTGCGATCTGATACTTGATCAGGCGGACATAGAATCATGCATTGCAACTCATAGTCCATGTCATACTCCTGGGGTGGCGGCAATCAAGCCATTCCGCAACCCAAGGGCGTTCAACGTAGTTGCATTGAGAATATGTTCAGTACCTTAGGTCATACTTGGTTGGGATGTCCGTCAGATCCACTGCCCAGCCAGCGAGATCGTGGTGCGGAACACGATCCGGCCGGAACGGCAGTGTTGCCGGCCGGGTTAAACCTCCATGGACACACGAGCTTCCGGAGCCCGGTTTCAGCGGCTCCTCCAACTTCGGGAAAACGCCTTCAGACGGGCACGGTCACTGCAGGAGCAGAGCCGGGAGCTGGTCGCGCGATCGGTGCAGGCCCGGCTCGAAGCACAGGACATACGTGCCAGATCTGCGGACCGGCGGCAGGGGTGAGCGATTGTCAGAATGGTGCGTCAAGCGCATCCTGACCGGGTGCACAGGTCGATGGAGCCCGGCATGCCCAAGCCCCAATACAGCAGCAGGCTCATGGTCCAAGGGTACCTGACACGGGAGCAGATATTGCTCCTGCTGACGGCCGATCCTGGCTCCGGGGAAGTCTATGCGCCGGATTGGCTGATCGAGGATTGTCACGACC
>NZ_JBHSLC010000082.1:0-3993 GCF_042657465.1 Azospirillum himalayense
CTACGACGGCGATGGCATCGACGACGTGCTGTGGCGCCAGCAGGGCACCGACCAGATGGCCGCCTGGTTCATCCACAACAAGGGCGGCTCGGTCGGCATCACCGCCTACCTGCTCAACAGCGCCGCAGGATGGACCCCCGTCCGCCCCGCCGGCGATCTGGTTGGGGCCGGATAAGCGCCATGTTCACCGCTCCCGGCTCCCGCGTCAGCACAGTTCACGGGAGCCGGGACCTGCGCAGTTCCTGTTTACGACAAAGCCCCGCGGTGCAATCTTCGGAGAGGTCGTCCTTTCCGAAGATTTTTTGCGTGCAACCGTGCGCATCGAGGTTATCGATTCCAGAAACTGGATTGGGAGAACGGACTGCACAACGATCCCGACCAGTGTGGCGCAAACGGCCGTGGTCTCCACCAGCAAGGGTCAGGTGACCATCATATACACCGATGGTGGAAGCACGTTTAAGCAAGTCCTATCGGGGGCGCTGTCCGGAACCAGCCTGAAAACTCTGTCCAGGACCTTGACCGGCGTCGATTGCTACATCGAAGGACAGGAAGGAGGCTTCTCTCTCCTCCGCAGCTATTCCAACGTCAACCAGGATGTCTCGCCGGTTGGCCCCCCGTCCGCATGGCCCGGACCCTCGTAGGCGCCGGATGCAGCACGGAAGACAGAGGAGAGTTCCGCAACAAGTGGCGTCCTCCTTTTAAAAGGAAAAATTCTTGGCATCAGACGTACGCCGCCAATTATCCAGCTTGGGAACTTCCTCGTAACCTTGAGAGGCATATGACGCGTCTTGAGACGCGTGTCTGGTAGCATCGTCCTAAAATCCTGGGGCTGTTTTGCCAATCTGCTCTGCATTTTTCTTTCTAATTACCAGATTGTCTTCGCACTACTGGCTGAATACCCTGGCTATCCTTTTCGCAGGAGGGTCGAATGATCAGTTCTCTACATGAGTGCATCAATATGACAGCTGCGACTGATAAATCTCTATCTTAAATGGCTGTACATCTACTAAGGGTTACATAAACAACAATTACAACTAATATGCAGCCGGTTTCGACAGTCGACCGGCCGCTAATCCGTATTTTGTTCATGGAAAACAGAAATTGAACAGATGATTGACAGTTCCCTTTTTCATATACAAACTTCTCAGCCTTGACGATCGGCGAATCCTCGGTGGAGATTAATGTGGCTGTCTTGAATGGAACGTCCGGCAACGACACGCTCAATGGCACCGCCGGGGATGACACGATCTGGGGTGATGGTGGTGCCGATATCCTTGATGGCGGTGACGGCAGTGACCGGCTCAACGGCGGCAACGGCAACGATACGCTTTTCGGCGGGGCCGGGAACGACAGCCTGTTCGGCAGCGGCGACGACGACCTGATGAATGGCGGTCCCGGGGACGACACGCTTTCGGGCAGTATTGGAAACGACACGCTGGATGCCGGCGGCTCCGGTGTCGACACCTTCAACTACGACGTTTTGAGGGGATATTCAATCGGGGGAACCACCAGCTTCTATCCCATCGATTTCGACCTTCCTTCCCTGACCGTTGACAAGGGCGGTTTCGGCATCGACACGCTGATCAACAATTTCGGCCAAAACCCCGACCTCGACCAGATCACCGTCATCGGCACGGACCAAGCCGACCGCTTCACCTTCGACACCAAGGTGCCGTTCTTCGACGTGATCGGCGGCGCTGGAAACGACACCATCATCGCCCTGGGCGGCGTGGAGGGGCGCGTCTTCTACGACTCGGCGACCCAGGCGGTGAACGTCAATCTCGCCACCGGCGTCGCCACCGACGGGCTTGGGGGAACCGATACGCTGGTGAACATCCGTCGGGTGCGCGGCTCCTCCTTCGACGATACGCTGACCGGCGGCGACGCCGACGAACAGTTCGAAGGCGAAGGCGGAAACGATACGATCATCGGTGGCGGCGGATTTGATGCGGTGCGGTACCATAGGGCAACCAGCGGCATCGTCGCCAACCTCGCCACCGGCGTGATCCAGGACGGGTTCGGCGGCACCGACCTGGTGTCGGGCATCGAACGGGTGCGCGGCTCCAACTTCGCCGATCTGATCATTGGATCGGATGTGGACGAACGATTGGACGGCGACGGGAACGGTGGGGTGGACGGCAACGACACTCTGAACGGCGCCGGGGGCAACGACACCCTGAATGGCGACGCGGGCGACGACAGCCTGTTGGGGGGCGACGGCAACGACACTCTGAACGGTGGTTCCGGCAACGACACGCTGAGCGGCGACGCAGGCGACGATTTCCTAGTGGGCGGAATGGGCGCCGATCTGATCGACGGCGGTACCGGAAGCGACACCGCCGGCTATTACAACTCCGGCACGGGCGTAACGGTCGACCTGACCCTGACCGGCCCGCAGATCAGCGCCGGCGACGCCGCCGGCGACATCCTCATCAGCATCGAGAATCTCGGCGGCTCGCAGTTCGACGACCACCTGACTGGAAACGCCGGAAACAACGGCCTCTATGGCGACGGGGGCAACGATACGCTCGACGGCGGGGCTGGCAACGATTACCTGGAAGGCGGCTGGGAGGCCGACACGCTTGATGGCGGCGACGGCACGGACAGCGCCGGCTATTACAACTCCGGCTCCGGCGTAACGGTCGACCTGACCCTGACCGGCCCGCAGATCAGCGCCGGCGACGCCGCCGGCGACGTCCTCATCAGCATCGAGAACCTGATTGGGTCGCAGTTCGACGACCGGCTGACAGGCGACGGCCAAGCCAATTATCTGGAAGGCAGCAACGGCGACGACACGCTGGACGGCGGGGCCGGCAACGACACCTTGCGGGGTGGCGCCGGCAACGACGTGCTGATCGGCGGCGCCGGAACCATGGATCTGGCCGACTACCAGACTTCCCCCAACGCCGTGTCCGTCAATCTCGCCACCGGTCTGGTCCAGGATGGCTGGGGCGGCATCGATACCCTGTCCGGCATCGAGCGGGTTCGCGGCTCCCAGTACGCCGACACGCTGGTGGGCGGGGCCGGCAACGACCGCTTCGATCCGATGGGCGGCAACGATACCATCGATGGCGGAGCCGGCATCGACCGCGTCGACTACGTCAGCGACATCGGTCCGGTCCACATCAACCTCGGGACCGGCCAGGCGACGGATGGAACGGGCGGGCACGACGTGCTGGTGTCCATCGAGAACGGATCGGGCTCGAACTACAACGACATCATCATCGGCAGCACCGGCAGGAACACCATCAACGGCCGCGGTGGCGCCGACACGCTGACCGGAGGCGGAGGCGACGACTTCTTCGTCCAATCGCCGCAGGATCCGCTGGGCGGCATCGACCTCATCACCGACTTCAACGCCGGCGACAGCATCTACACCGACACGCTGGTGCTCAGCGGGTCGGTGACCGCCGGCAACGGCACCGGCGTCGGCCTGGGCGATCTGCAGGTCAGCACGGCGAATGGCGTCACCACACTCTACATCGGGGCCGACAGCATCCCCGGAGCGGATATCACCGTGCAGTTGACCGGGACCTTCCAGTCCAGCGACTTCAAGGTTTCGGGCAGTTCCATCTCGCTCGGCGCGGGCCGCTGGCACGGGCCGGACCTGACCGGCGACGGCACCGCGGACGTGCTGCTGCGCGACGCCGCGTCGGGGCAACTCGTCTTGTGGCGCATGGGCAACTTCACCGCCAGCGGCACGCTGATCACCGCCGTCGCCGCCCCGGTCTGGGCGGTGCAGGGGCTGGGCGACTTCGACGGCGACGGCAAGACCGACATCCTGTACCGCCACACCGGCAGCGGCGACATCGGCGTGTGGACGATGGACGGCACCACGCTGAAGAGCGCCGCGCTGGTCGGCAGCGGCCTCGACCCGCAATGGACGCCGGTGTCCACCGGCGACTTCACCGGCGACGGCAAGACCGACATCCTGTGGCGCAACACCCAGACCACCGCGGTCGGCCTGTGGGAGATGGACGGCGCCACGCTGAA
>NZ_JBHSLC010000083.1:0-880 GCF_042657465.1 Azospirillum himalayense
ACCTTCGACCGCTTCGCCGAAGGCGAGCTGGCCGACCACGTGCTGGAGTATTCCGACGCCAACGTCGCCTTCCACCAGTCGATCATCCAGGCCTCGGGCTGCACGCTCATCGCCGACCTGACCGACCGCTTCTTCATCCACATGCGGGCCATCCGCCGCGTCACCATGCGCCGCGGCGGCCGGGCCGAGACGTCCATCGTCGAGCACCGCGACATCATCGACGCCCTGACCCGGCGCGACGCCGACCTGGCCGAGCGGCGGGTGCGCGAGCACACGCTGGGGCTGGCCCGCCATGTCGAACAGCACTGCGATTTTCTCGATTGACCGATCGTGAACCGAATAAGAGTCGGGGAGGAGTAACCCTTATGTCAGCCGTCACAGTCCTCAACAACCAAGCCACGGCCGCCACCGATGCGGAACCGGCGCTGACGGATGGTTTCCAGCTCGTCATCGATGCCCTCAAGCTCAACGGCATCGAGAACCTCTACGTCGTGCCGGGCATCCCGATTTCCGACCTGCTGCGCATGGCCCAGGGCGAGGGGCTGCGGGTCATCTCCTTCCGCCACGAGCAGAACGCCGGCAACGCCGCGGCGATCGCCGGCTTCCTGACCAAGAAGCCGGGCGTGTGCATGACCGTCTCGGCGCCGGGCTTCCTCAACGGCCTGACCGCGCTGGCCAACGCCACCACCAACTGCTTCCCGATGATCCTGATCTCCGGCTCGTCGGAGCGCGAGATCGTCGACCTCCAGCAGGGCGACTACGAGGAGATGGACCAGCTGGCCATCGCCAAGCCTTTGTGCAAGGCGGCCTTCCGCGTGCTGCACGCCCAGGACATCGGCATCGCCGTGGCCCGCGCGATCCGCGCCGCGGTGTCGGGCCG
>NZ_JBHSLC010000084.1:0-1502 GCF_042657465.1 Azospirillum himalayense
TTAGCCCCCCACCGGCGTTGCCGACCCGCGATGCATGAAACGGTTGGGAGTCCTGATGTATGGTAGGCGAGCGTCGTCGGCACAGAGGTCGGTGTTTCCTTGGTGCGAGCGAGCCCGTCCGTTAGTCGGACCCGGAGCCCTTGAGCACCCCGCATTGTGTTAAGGGCCGGTCACGGCCCCGGAGCACGTTTTCTAGATTTCCTGAACGGGGGTTCCACGTCGGCGGCGTACTGGGAGGGAGAGATGGAAGTTCTGCACCCGCATTGCGCCGGTTTGGACGTTCACAAGGACAGTGTGGTGGCCTGCGCCCGCCACATGACGGGAAGTGCGGTCAAACGCGAGGTCAAGACGTTCAAGACGACGACCACGGACCTGATGGCTCTGTCGGCATGGCTGGCGGCCGAGGGCTGTACGCATGTCGTCATGGAGGCGACCGGCATCTACTGGCGGCCGGTTTGGCATATCCTGAGTGACGGCGACTTCGCGTTGGTTCTGGCCAACGCGGCCCACGTCAAGAACGTGCCGGGCCGCAAGACCGACGTCAACGACGCCACTTGGCTGGCCGACCTGATGGCCCACGGTCTGGTCCGCGCCAGTTTCGTTCCTGACGAGCCGACCCAGGAGATGCGTGATCTGCTGCGAACCCGCAAGCAACTCGTCCGCGAGCGGAGCAGCCATATCCAGCGCCTCCAGAAGACGCTGGAGGACGCCAACATCAAGCTCGACTCGGTCATTTCCGACGTCATGGGCCTGTCCGGCCGCACCATGGTCGAGGCGCTGATCGAAGGCGAAGCCGATCCCTGCGCGTTGGCCGTGCTCGCCCATCGCCGGATCAAGGCGCCACGCGACAGCCTCCAGGAAGCCCTGCGCGGCCGAGTGACCAAGCACCACCGCTTCATGCTGAAGCTGCACCTTCAGCAGATTGATGCCCTCGATGCCGCCATCGCCCAGATCGACCAGGAGGTCGACGCCAACGTCGAGCCCTTTCGCCAAGCCGTCAAAATCCTGAGTTCCATCCCCGGCATCAGCACCCTCAGCGCCCAGGCCATCCTCGCCGAGATCGGCCTCGACATGGACCGCTTTCCCACCGACGGCCATCTCAAATCATGGGCGGGCCTGTGCCCCCGGAACGACGAGAGCGCCGGAAAGCGCCGCTCCAACCGCATGCGCAAAGGCGCCGCGTGGCTCAAGACCATGCTCGTCCAGTGTGCCTGGGCTGCCGTCCGCACCAAGGGCAGCGACCTCCAGGCCCAGTTCCACCGCTTGCGTTCCCGACGCGGCGCCAAGAAGGCCATTGGCGCCGTCGCCGCCTCGATGCTCACCGCCATTTATCACATGCTCAAGGATGGAACGCTGTATCAGGACCTCGGGCCAGACCACTTCGACCAAAGGGCCAAGGCGGCCCAGACCAACCGCCTCCTCGCCCGCCTGCAAAACCTCGGCTATGCCGTCCAGATCACACCTCTGGCAGCATGACCGTCTCAGCCAAGTTTCTTTCTAGA
>NZ_JBHSLC010000085.1:0-3258 GCF_042657465.1 Azospirillum himalayense
GCCTTTCTGTGCACCGACCTGTCGGTGCCGCCACGTACGGTGCTGGAATGGTTCAACCGCCGCTGGGCGATGGAGACGACCTATGAGGAGAGCCGGGCCCATCTCGGCATCGAAACCCAGCGACAGTGGGCTGACCCGGCAGTGTTTCGCACCGCACCGCTGCTGTTCGGGCTTTACTCGTTGATCACGCTGTACGTCCATCAGAATGCCGGCCGCCTCGCTCTCTCGCCCCGACGCGCCATCTGGTATCCGAAACCAGCGCCCACATTCGCCGACGCCTTGGCCCGTCTGCGCCAGCACCTGTGGTTCGAACAGGCCGCCATGTCGCCCGAAAGGCGACATGCTCAGAACGCCGCCGCCTCTCCTTCGACGGCTCGTCGACGTCGCCTGCTCCGCGCCGTAACCCCCGTCACCCCGCACTGCTGCTGGATGTGTGAACCGGCTCCCAACCGAGACGGCTGTCCCAAAATGCGCAAAGTCGAACAGATTGTCCGGTCCGTGAGAACGTATGCGGAACTCATGCTGCGAGGAGGGACTGCATCCATCGTAAAGGCCTGAGGCCGGTTTCCGGCAGGGGACCAGCACCCCACACGTGATCGCCGGTAAGGCCAACATGCTCCCATCCCAAAGGGGCAACGCGCCTCATCAATTCTGGGGGACGGCATACCCCTGGGTCGCCAACTCGGCGAAGACAGCTTCGAGATAGCGTGTGTTCCGCTTCGAAATAGCGTGTGTTCCACAGGATGATCGCCGACGCCAGCAGGTTCAGCCCCGAGGCGCGGCAGGCTTGGTTCTCGAAGTTGCGATCGCGCATCTCGCCGAGCCGGTTGACCATGTGGGCGCCGGACTGATCTTACGGTCCACCATCCAGGCCCGGGCCGATGGTTTCAGCCAACCAATCGACGAACACGCGCACGCGCGGAGAAAGCTGGCGGTTGCTGGGGTATAACACGGACAGCGGCGTGGGCGTTGGAGGAAAGTCGGCCAGCACCTCCACCAGCGTGCCGCTGGCAAGATCCCCTGCAAATCGATAGCGCGGCGCTTGCACGAGGCCGAGCCCGAGCCGTGCAGCCGCAGCACTCGTGTCGGCACCGCTGACCAGCACGCGTGCCGGCAAGGGCACTTCAACGACTTGGCCATCGCGCGTGAACTCGAGTGGGAGAGGCTGGCCGGTACGGGACGAGACGAAACCGATCATGTGGTGGCCGGCGAGATCGTCCGGGGTCTGCGGACGCCCATGAGCGGTGAGGTAGGATGGGCTCGCCACGGTGATCTCAGGCATCGTGCCCAACCGTCGCACCACCATGTCGCTGTCCGCGAGAGCGCCGGCGCGCACTACGCAGTCCACGCCCTCGCGCACAAGGTCGACCAAGCGCTCGCCCTAGCCGAGATGGACGTTGAGCGCAGGATGCTTGGCCAGGAGATCGGGCAAGGCCGGTAGCAGTACGGTGCGAGCAATATGGCCTGCGACATCGACACGGACCAGCCCGGCGACCGCGCCATTGGCGCCCCGGTCAGCATCCTCGAGATCGGCGAGGATCGCGACGCAGCGCCGGTGATAGGCTTCGCCCTCCAAAGTCGGCTGGACATGACGGGTCGAGCGCTGCAGCAGCCGGGTACCGAGCCGCTGCTCGAGAGCCTTGATCGCGGCGGTGGCGACTGGCCGAGAGACACCGCAGTCGGCCGCTGCCGCGCTGAAGCTCCCGCGATCGACGATGCGGACGAAGAGGCGGAGGGTGTCAAGGCGGTCCATGGCACTGTTCCAATCTGCAAAACAATCCTGACTGGAGGAGCGGTCTAATCATCCCTGATTAGAACGCCAGATCGTACCTTCTTAGAGAAAGGAGTTCATCATGCCATCCTCCCCCATCGCGATCGTCACCGGCGGCAGCCGCGGCCTCGGCCGCTCGACGGTAGAGGCGCTCGCCCGTCGCGGCGTGTCGTCGATCCTGACGTACAAGAGCAACGAGAGTGCTGCTCGCGAGGTCGTGGAGGGCGTGCAGCACGCCAGTGCACGTGCCGCGGCCCTCCAGCTCGACACCGGCGAGACTGGCGCCTTTGAACGCTTTGCGGACATGGTCCGGCACGTACTTCGCGAATGGGGGGACGATAGGTTCGACTTCCTCGTCAACATGGCCGGCACGTCGCACAGCGGCTTGCTCACCGACGTGACGGAGGACGATTTCGACGCCGCATACCGTGTCCACGTGAAGGGGCCCTTCTTCCTCACGCAGACCCTGCTGCCCTTGATCAGGGACGGCGGCCGCATCGTGAACATTTCGTCGGGCCTCACCCGGATCATCTATCCAGGCCGTATTGCCTATGGCTCGATGAAGGGCGCCGTCGAGGTGATGACCCGCTACATGGCAAAGGAGCTTGGGCCCCGACGCATCGCGGTCAACACGGTCGCGCCAGGCGCCATCCAGACCGATTTCTCTGGCGGCATTGTCCGGGACAATCCGGAGGTCGCGCGCCATATCGCCGAGGCAACCGCGCTCGGGCGCCCTGGTCTTCCAGATGACATCGGCCCGATGATCGCCTCGCTCCTCTCCGAGGACAATCGCTGGGTGAATGCGCAGCGCATCGAGGTGTCCGGCGGCCAGGCAATCTAACTGGCTCGAAGGAGAATCGCGTCCGGCCTCAGGCTGGGCGCGGAGGCTGCGGCCGATCCGTTGCTTGTAGCGCATCATCGCCACCTCGCCCAAGGAGCGGCGGCCGTACTGCACCGTCCGCTGCCAGCCGCGGCGGCCACGCTCGGTGATCAACTGGATGTGGCGGTCGCGTTGGCTGAGGGCGCTCCGGGCCGTGTCGCTTGGCACCGCGGTTGAGCGCGGCGGGATGATCACCTCCGCGTCGGGGGTGTGAGCGGCCACAGCGCGGTAGACCGGCTCGCCGTCGTAGGCCCCATCCGCCAGCGCCGTGCCGATCGGGCGCTTGATCTGGTCGAGCAGTGGGCCGACCAGGGAAGCATCGCCGTCCTGCGTGCTCGTCAGCTCCGAGGCGAGGATCTCCCCGGTATCGGAGTCGACCGCCAAGTGGAGCTTTCTCCAGCTCCGGCGCGCCATGCCGCCATGCTTCTCCAGATGCCATTCGCCTTTGCCGAACACCTTCAATCCTGTGGAACCGATGACCACCGTCACTGGCCCGTCCGCCTTCGTCAGGGCGCTCGCCACCTCCAGGTTGGCGCTGCGCCGGGAAAAGGTGGTGTGATCGGGAACCGGCAGGTTCAGGCCGAGCAGGCGCATCAGCGAGCCCAAC
>NZ_JBHSLC010000086.1:0-44762 GCF_042657465.1 Azospirillum himalayense
TCGCGCTTCTCAGCGGCCCCGGCGTCGTGGGAGCCGGGTTATAGGCGCCTCGGCCAAACCCGGCAAGAGCTTTTTTCATCGACCCGCATTTTTTCTGAAACGCCAGCGTCACAATGAACCATTGGTCACAGACAGGGGCATTCAGGATTTGAGGGAAATGTGCAATCTTGCCGTCCCGGTCACCCACCGGTCATCCGATCGATCGTCACAACAGGTGGACGGCACTGTGCGTTTCAGAAAATCGCTCCTGACGGCGGCCCTTCTGTCCGGCCTTCTCGCGGCGTGCGCCAGCGATCCGTCATCCTCCTCCCGCGACGCCAACATCGACGCCCACATCGCAGAGGCCTCGCGCCGCTTCGGCATGCCGGAGCAGTGGATTCGCGAGGTCATCCGCCAGGAGAGCGGCGGACGCACCATGATGAACGGGCGTCCCATCACCAGCCATGCCGGCGCCATGGGCCTGATGCAGGTGATGCCGGTGACCTATTCGGAAATGCGCCGCAAGCACGGGCTGGGTTCCGACCCCTATCACCCGCGGGACAACATCCTGGCGGGCACCGCCTATCTCAGGGAAATGTACGACCTGTTCGGGTCGCCGGGCTTCCTCGGCGCCTACAATTGCGGGCCGGGCTGCTACGCCGATTATCTGGCCGGCAACCGCCGCCTGCCCGGCGAGACACGGCGCTACATCGCGTCGGTGTCGCCACGCCTGGAGGGTGGCGCCACCGGCGGAACGGTGGAGGTCGCCAGCCTGCCCGCCACGCAGCCTCCGCCCATTTCCGCAGCTCCGGCGCCGGTTGTGCCGGTGACGCCGGTGCCGGCCCCGCCGGTCGCTCCCCTGCCCCCACCGGTCATCGCGGCTACGCCGCTGCCGGTGAAGGTCGCCGCCGCGGGCGGCTGGACCGTCCAGCTCGGCGCCTTCCGGTCGCCCGACGACAGCGCCCGCATCATCGACCGGGCACGCCGCTCCATGCCAGGAACGCTGAGCCGCACGGAGCGGGTGGTGCAGACGGTGGACACGCAGAACGGGCCGCTCTACCGCGCCCGGCTGACCGGCCTGACGCAACAGGACGCGGCACAGAGCTGCGCCGGCCTGACGGGCATGGGCATGGCCTGCTTCGTGGTGCCCCCGGGCGCGTAAGCGCCCGTCACTCTGATGGGCGCTTAGTGACGGGCATCACCACGCTGGACGCGGGATCAGATGTCGAGCGGCAGGGAGTCGAGGTCCAGGCCGAGGCGGCGGACGATCTCCGCCGCCGTGTTCAGGTTGGTCTCGAACTTCCAGGTCTGGCCGTTGGGGCGGTATTCGTTGACGTTGGGGCGCCCGTTCGCGAAGCGGTAGGGCTGCACGCTGTACCAGCGGGCGTCGCTCATGCCGATCCCTTGCTCCACGGCGTAGGATTCGGCAACCTGCGGCCATATGATGCCGCCGGGCTGGGTGGGCTGGTCGCTGTCCAGGAAAGCGACGATGCGGACGCCATTCAGTTCGAAGTCCACGCGCTGTTTCACACCGCCGCCGGTGGAATTGTCGGGGACGGACGCGGCCGAATTCTGCGGCACTGTTACCTTTTCCATGACCTATAGCTCCGATTTGTCTGACAGCGTATAGGCAGTGGCGCACAGGAACCAGAGGCAAAATGCTCTCACCGGCCCCGTCGGCTTGCAAAAGCAGCGGCCGGGTCCCGCGGAAGGTGCCGAGGCGGCGATGCACACGGCTTTCGTCATAACCTGCGATCGAAGAATTACCGCGGGCGAGCCATCGTTGGGGATTCCCACGGACCGTGCGATGCGCTAGATTCGGTTTTGGTTTTGTTCGCAGCCACCATCCCTGGTCAGAATGGCCCGCCTCATCGTCCGTCCCGCCGAACATCAGGACCGTTCCATCGTCCCCAGCCCTGCCGCTCCGCGGTGCGAGCATTGCGGGCGTCCGCACGGCCATACGTTGCGCTGCCTGCCGGACGGCCGCTGGCTGTCGCCCGACGGGATCTGGTTCAGCGACGCAGGCGACCCGGCTCCCTGGCCGGACGTGGTCGAGTATGCCGGGGTCCGGACCTCGCGCAGCATCGTCGGACAATACCGCCGCGCCGCGGCGATCGAACGGTCTGCCGAGAAGGCGATGGCCGAGAAGGCGATGGCCGAGAAGGCGATGGAACGGCGGTGGCTGTGCCGGCGTTGTCATATGGTCACCGCGCGCGACGAGCATCGGCGCGTCACCCGGACCCGGTCCCTGATGCGCCTCGCGCTCGGCGACCTGTTCGAGGGAACCTACACCATCTGAAGGGCTGCTCGGCCCTTCCGGGGAAAGAAAGCCAGACATTCCATGCAGAACGGACATTCGACGCGCCGCGGGGCCGAGCCGCGGCGTACGGTGGGGGACTCCGCTTCGCGCCCCGCGAGGCCGGTCGATCCGGTCGCGATGGCTCTGAACCTGCTGAACGGTTCCCGCACCCGGGCGGCGCTTCTGAAGGCCGTGGAGGAACGGGTGAAGACGGATGCGGAGGAACGCCGCCGCTTTGCCGCCGCCGCCGGACGGGTGCAGGGCGCCACGGGCGAGCAGGCGCTGACCCAGGCGGTCGGCAATTACCTGCGCGACCTGTCCCGCCTTCCCGAAGCCGGGCGCAGCGGGCCCTATCTGTGGCTGGCCGAGACGGTGGCCATCCTGGCCGGCGGCGGGCGTCCGGGGCAGCCGGCCAGCCTCTTCCGCGACCCGCGGGCCGAGGCGGAAGCGCTGTTCCGCCCGCGCGGAGCGGCCTCGGCGTAACAGCGGCGCTGGAAAACGGGAGAAGCCCGGCGCCGGAGATTCTCCGATGCCGGGCGATTCCTCAACGAACCACGCGTGCGATCAGGCGATGGTGCCGTCGAACAGGGCCGGCTCGATGGCGTGCATCTTCGCCGTGTTCACCGCCCAGTCGTCGGTCATGATGCCGCCAGTGTCGCCCGAGCCGGGGCTCCAGGCCCAGTAGGTGAAGCTGACGCCCTGGTCGCCCGCCGCAAGGTCGGACTTGCCGTCGCCGTTGTAGTCGCCGTCCATGTACTTGACCATGGCGTCGAGCCACTGCTTGTCCTGGCTGGTCTCCAGCTTGGTGCCAAACTCGCCGACCAGGACCGGCGCGATGTCCTTCTGGACGATCCAGCCCCAGGCGTCCGTCCAGATGTCCTTCATGTTGTTCGGATAGCTGGGGTCGTTGAACCAGCCGAAGCCGGCCATCGACGGCGGGTAGTCGTGGACGGAATAGACCAGCTTGTTGTCGACGTTGAAGTCGACCGGGTCGGTCTTCACGCCGTCCAGGTTGCCGCCCCACCAGTAGGTGCCCTCGGACGAGTTCTCGACGCCCTCGACGATCAGCAGCCAGTTCGGGTTGACCGACTGCACGGCGTTGCCGATGCGCTCCGCCGCGGCCTTCCAGTCGGTGGCCTGGTTGCCGTCGCCCCAGGTGGCCTGGCCGTGCGGCTCGTTGTGCAGGTCGGCGGCGACGACCGACGGGTTATCGGCGTAGCGCTGGGCCAGCATCTTCCAGTTCTCGGTCATCTTCGATTCCGGGTACTGGTCGGTGTACCAGAGCCCGTTCTCGTTGGCCGAGGCGCCGTCGCCGGAGCGGTGGTGGTCGAGGATGATCTTCATGCCGGTCTGATCGGCGTATTCGATGATCTTGTCGAACACCTCGAGGCTGGTCTTGCCCTGAAGCTCCGGGTTCTTCGAATAGTCGATGCCGGTCGGCATGCGGCCGTTGTCCAGCATGGCGTCCGACCAGGGCAGGCGGATGGTGTTGAACCCCTGGTCCTGCATCTGGTTCATGATGTTCTTGTAGCTGTCCTGCCACAAGCCCTGCGGGGCGAAGGCATAGCCCTCCGCGCCGAACCAGTTGACGCCGGTCAGCTTGACGTTGTTGCCGGCGCTGTCGACGATCTGGCTGCCCTCAGTGTGCAGGTAGCCGCTGGCGGACCCGGCACCGCTGTCAGTGGAAGGGGTGGTCACCGGGGCGGTCGGCGCCGCCGGCGTCGTGCTCGGCGACGTGGAGGGCGCGGAGGCGGAGCCGGAGGTGAACAGGCCCTTGTCGGCCTCCACCGCCAGCGTGCCGTTCCACCACAGGTCTGCCTGCCCCTTGATGACGTCCTTGCCGTCGAGCGCGCCCTTGTCGTAGCTGACCGCGGAGTCGGTCGGGGCGTATTCGTGGCCGTTGATGGTCACGCTGCCTACGTGCAGGTTGCGGTCCTGGCCGTTCACCGTGGCGTCGTTGTCGTACTGGACCTGGATCTTGTGCGCCTGATCGGCGGCCAGATCGGTCTTGAAGGAGAAGTCCTTGGACTCGGTGCCGGCCGTGCCCTCGCCGATCGTCTTGCCATCCGCCAGCACCGTGAAGTGCGCGTTCTGGCCCGCCGCGGCGGTGCCGCGGGCGTTGATGGTGATGGTCGAGGAGCCGGTGGCGGCGGAGGCGTCGCTGCCGCCCGTGGCGGCGCTGTCGGCCTCCGGCGCGGCGGGGGTGCTGCCGGACGTAGCCGTATTGGTAGCCGTATTGGTGGCCGTGTCGGGCGTGGCACCGTAGAGCGATGCCGGGGTGGAGAAGCTCAGCGCCCCGTTCCACCACAGGCCTTCCTGGCCGGCCATGGTCCCACCGGCATCGTCGTGCCGCTCGTAGCTCGCGTCGGTCGGGCTCAGCGTGTGGCCGTTGATGACGATGGACTTGATGCCCAGGTCGCGGTTCGACCCTGCGTTCACATCGTCGTTGTCATAAACAACCTGGACTTTGTGTGCCTGACCAGAGGAAACGTCAACGTCGAATGTATAGGCTTTCGGCTCGGCCGAGCCCACCGACGCCTGACCAACATCCTTGCCGTCGATCATCAGACGAAAGTGAGGATTCACAGCGTCCGAAGAGGTGCCATAGGCGTTCACGACGATTTTGGACTTGGTCAAACCAGTGGAGGTCGTCGCCATTTGTCTATTCCATTGCGGTTTCGATGGCTAGACCGTGGCTCCAGATGGTTAACGAGATACTAACAATTCCTTTAAAATAAATTAACCATTTGTGGCAAATAGGAGTGGCCGGCGGTGGGCATTGCCTGATGCAGCGGCGCAACAGCAGGCCCGCTCTGGCTTTGCGGGGGTGCGCCTCGGCCGTCGCCGTCGCCCTTCCGCGGGACCGTTCGGAGCCCCTTGCCCCAGCCTGGTCACAGCCGGGAGGCCAGCCGGTTCACATCCGGGATGCGCCCATCGTCCCGGTGTGGACAGCGTGGTGCGAGCCGGCGCGGATTCCCGCCCTTCCGAAGTGTCAACCCGCGGGCGAAGCTGCACGTGCTACACTGCGCGCAATGACGGATGGTGGGCGATGACGGGCATGAGGATTGTGGCGGCCCTTTGGATGGCGGCTTTAGCGGTGGCCCTGGCAACCGCACCGGCCAGCGCGCCGGCGCAGGCGTCCCCGGCTCCTGCCCCAGGGGAAAGCGTGTCGCTGGTGACCACCAGCGGGGCGGCCACCTTCAAGCTGTGCCGCAACTGGGTGTTCACCCACACCTGCCGCGAATACGGCAACGTGCCGGTCCCCGCGCGCATCGCGGCAGGCGATTCGTTTGAAATCACCTTCGGCAGCAACCCGAAGACAATGTGGTTCAGGGTCAAGGCCGTCCTGCTTCAGGACGGACGCTGCCTGCTGATCCCCAAGCACGAGGACATGCCCGCCAAGGGCGAGGACGAGCCGGTGGACATGCTGATCGTGGACCCCTGCCGAGTCCTGCGATGAAGGTCCTCCGGTGAAAGCCCTGCGGTAAAGGCGCGCCCGGTCGCGGGCCGCCTTCCGCAGGACGGCGGACTCAGCGCAGCGGGATGTTCATCTGCACGCTGAGGCCCGGGGCGGGCGCGTAATAGACCGGCGGCGGCGGCGGTGCGTAGACCACGCGCGGGGCCGGGGCGTAATAGACGGGCGGCGGACGGCGCATCACCACGACGGGCGGAGGCGGTTCGTAAATCACCACGGGGCCATGGTCGCGGTGGTGATGCTTGTGCTTGTGCTTCTTCCAGCGCCCATGGTCGTCGGCCATGGCCGGAGCGGCCAGCGCCACGGTCAGCACCAGGCTTCCCAGCGCCGCACCCCAGCCACGCTTGCCGAAACCACCTTTGCCTGAATGGCCCGCGCCTGAGTGGACGGACATTCCCTGCATCCTTTTTCTGCGATCGGTTGCCCCGATCCTAACAGCAGATCGTGTGCCCAAGCTCTGGCTCCAACCATCCGCGCTGGGACAAATTTCGGACACCCCTTATTCCCCGAAGGGGGTGCCCCCCGGCGGAAATGGCGGGTCGAAAACCGAACGAACGTCAGAGGTTGCGGCCATTCGATTTGGTGTTCGCAGGCGCCAAATCTGTGTCACACTGTCGCATGGTGAATGGCATCGGGAGCGTCCGTATGGAAAGCCGCCGCAACCAGCCGCAACGTCACATCGTTCTCGCCTCCCACCCGACCGGTGGTGCCAAGCCGCGCTACACCCCGGTCCACTGGGGCGCCCCCACCGCCGCGGAACGCGGTCCGGTCGTCGCCTCCCTCTCCGATCCGGCGCAGCGCAACTCCATCGGTGCCCACGCCGGCAGCTACGCCGTCTACCGGGCGCTCGCCGTCGCGGCGGGACAACTCAGCGCCTATCATGTGCCGGACCTGACCAACACCGCTCCGGCGGAGCCCATCGGCCCGCACCCGCAATGGGGCGATCCGGAGAAGATCGTCTCCATCGATCCCTTTGGCCACATGGTCAGCGAGGCCTTCGGCGATCATCTGGCGCGCGGCGTCGACGTCCGCCCGACCATCGCGGTGACCAAGGCGCGCATCAAGATGCCGGAGCTGGTGGACGCCATGCGCGCCGGGCGGCTGGCGGCGGACGGCCAGATCCTGCTGCCCAGCGGCGACGCCCGCGTGACCAAGGTCGCCATCGAGCCGGTGTGGTTCCTGCCCGGCATCGCCAAGCGCTTCGGCATCACCGAAAGCGCGCTGCGCCGCGGCCTGTTCGAGCACACCGGCAGCATGTTCCCGGAGCTGGTGACCCGCCCCGACCTGAAGGTCTTCCTGCCGCCGATCAACGGGCTGACCGTCTACATCCTGGGCGATGTGGCGGCGCTGACCGACCCGGCGCGCAAGGTGGCCTGCCGGGTCCATGACGAGTGCAACGGGTCGGACGTCTTCGGCTCCGACATCTGCACCTGCCGCCCCTACCTGACCCACGGCGTCGAGGAGTGCATCCGCACCGCCCAGGAGAACGGCGCCGGCTTGGTCATCTACAACCGCAAGGAAGGGCGCGCGCTCGGCGAGGTGACCAAGTTCCTGGTCTACAACGCGCGCAAGCGCCAGCCCGGCGGCGACCGCGCGGAGGCCTATTTCGAGCGGACGGAATGCGTGGCCGGCGTTCAGGACATGCGCTTCCAGGAGCTGATGCCCGACGTCTTCCACTGGCTGGGCGTTACCCGCATCGACCGCATGGTGTCGATGAGCAACATGAAGTCCGACGCCATCCGCCGCGCCGGCATCGAGATCGTCGAGCAGATCCCGATCCCGGACGAGCTGATCCCCGACGACGCCAAGGTGGAGATGGACGCCAAGAAAGCCGCCGGCTACTTCACCCCTGCCGTGCCGACCGCGGAGGAGCTGACCGTCGCCAAGGGCCGGGGGCTGACCGATTGAGCGGCGGCGGCGATGATGATGATGTGGGGTGGCTGCTCTCCGCCGACGCGGTGCGCCAGCGCGCCCACGCGATCCTGGCGAAGGCCGAGCGCGGCGACCTCGCCCATTTCGCGTTTCGCCCGGAGCGGATGGGCGAGGCCGCCGCCCTGGTTGCCGCGGTGACGCGGGAGTCCTATCCGGACCTTGACGTTCCCTATCACAGCCGCTGGCGGCACTTCGTGGTGGAAGGCGACGACCGCTGGGCGACGCTTGCCGCCGGGCTGAGGGCGGACGCCGACGAGATCGCGCGCATCCGCTTCGACCTCGCGGTGACCAGCGTCCTGCTGGACGCCGGGGCGGGCGACCGCTGGCGCTACCGCGACGCGGCGGGGGTGGAGCTGGCCCGCTCCGAAGGGTTGGCCATCGCCAGCTTCGACCTGTTCCGCTCCGGCGGCTTTGCCGACGATCCAGTCCACGCCCCGCTGCGTGCCGACGCGGTAGCCCTGTCCGCCATCACCGAGACGGTGCTCGCCCGCGGCTTCCAGGCCGGCCCGGACAACCCGCTGGTCGGGCTGGAGGGGCGTGCGGCGCTGCTGCGCCGGCTGGGGAGCGCGCTGACCGCCGCGCCCGGCCTGTTCGGCACGCCGGGGCGGGTCGGCGCCCTCTATGACGCGCTGAAGGCGCAGGCCGTGGACAGGACGCTTCCCGCCTCCACCATCCTCGACGCGGTGCTGCGCGGGCTGGGGCCGATCTGGCCGGGCCGGATCGAGCGCGGCGGCGTCAATCTCGGCGACAGTTGGACCCATTCGGCGGTCGGCCTCGTCCCCTTCCACAAGCTGTCGCAATGGCTCAGCTACTCGCTGGTCGAGCCGCTGGAGGGGGCGGGCATCGCCGTCACCGGGCTGGACCGGCTGACCGGCCTGCCGGAATACCGCAACGGCGGGCTTCTGGTGGACACGGGTGTGCTGGTGCCGAAGGACCCGCGCCTCCTCGCCGACGAGTTGGAGGTGGGGGACGAGGCGGTGGTGGAGTGGCGCGCCCTGACCGTCGCCCTGCTCGACCGCCTCGCCGACGAGGTGCGCGCCCGGCTGGGCGTGTCCGCGAAGTCCTTCCCGCTTGCTAAGGTTCTCCAGGGCGGGACCTGGACCGCCGGCCGCCGGATCGCCCGCGAGCGCCGCCCCGGCGGCGGCCCGCCGATCCGCATCCGCAGCGACGGAACCGTCTTCTGATGTGACGCCAACCACCCGAAGGGTTGCCCATGCCCATTCCGACACTCACCGTCATCGACCACCCTCTGGTCCAGCACAAGCTGACCCTTCTGCGGCGGCGGGAGACCCCCACCGCCCGGTTCCACGAGGTGATGCGGGAGGTGTCGCAGTTGATGGGCTACGAACTGACGCGCGACCTTCCCCTGGAGGACCGCCCGGTCGAAACGCCGCTGGCCAGCTTCGACGCGCCGCTGCTGACCGGCAAGAAGCTGTGCCTCGTCTCCATCCTGCGGGCCGGGCAAGGGCTGCTGGACGGCATGCGCACGCTGCTGCCGTCGGCCCGCATCGGGCACATCGGCCTCTACCGCGACCAGGAGACGCTGACCCCCGTCGAATATTTCTTCAAGGTGCCGGAGGACATCGAGGAGCGACTGGTCATCCTGGTCGATCCCATGCTCGCCACCGGCCACACGGCGGTCGCGGCGGTGCACCGGCTGAAGGACGCGGGTGCGGCCTCGATCAAGCTGGCCGTGCTGGTGGCCGCCCCGGAGGGCTTGCGCACCTTCCACGACGCGCATCCCGACGTGCCGGTCTTCACCGCCGCGGTGGACGAGCGGCTGGACGAGAACGGCTACATCCTCCCCGGCCTGGGCGACGCGGGCGACCGGCTTTACGGCACCCGCTGAGAATCGTTGCCGCTCTTTTGGTCACATGCCACCCTGCCGCCCCGTGAGAGCCGCAGCAGGGCTGACGCGCACGGAATGGCATTGCCGTTGCAACGCCTCTGCTGCATTTCTGAGCTGAAACAGCAAAGCAGACGGAGGGGGTTTTTCCATGGGGAACGTGATTGGGGGGAGCGTATTCGGCGTGGCGCGGCGCGCCGTCCTGTGCGGCGCTGCGGCGGTCGCCGTCGCGGCGATGGCTCTGCCCGCCTGGGCCCAGTCGAAGGTCAAGGTCGCCGGCATCTACACCGTGCCGATCGAGCAGCAGTGGGTCAGCCGCATCCACACCGCCCTGAAGGCCGCCGAGGCCCGCGGCGAGATCGAGTATGTCTGGGCCGAGTCGGTCGCCAACACCGACTATGAGCGCGTGATGCGTCAGTACGCCGAAGGCGGCCAGCAGCTGGTCTTCGGCGAGGTCTTCGGCGTCGAGCGCGCGGCCCGCGCCGTCGCCAAGGACTATCCCAAGACCGCCTTCGTCATGGGTTCCAGCTTCAAGCCGCAGGAGCCGAACTTCTCGGTCTTCGACAACTACATCCAGGAGCCGGCCTATCTGACCGGCATGATCGCGGGCGCGGTGTCCAAGTCGAACGTCATCGGCATGGTCGGCGGCTACCCGATCCCAGAGGTGAACCGCCTGATGAACGCCTTCATGGAGGGCGCCAAGGAGGTGAACCCGAACGTGAAGTTCATGGTCAGCTTCATCGGCTCCTGGTTCGACCCGCCGAAGGCCAAGGAAGCCGCCTTCGCCATGATCGACCGCGGCGCCGACGTGATGTACGCCGAGCGCTTCGGCGTGTCCGACGCCGCCAAGGAGCGCAAGGTCCTGGCCATCGGCAACGTCATCAACACCCAGCCGCAGTATCCGGAGACCGTGGTCGCCAGCGCGCTGTGGCACATGGAGCCGTCGGTCGACCGCGCCATCGCCGCGGTGAAGGCCGGCAGCTACAAGGCCGAGGATTACGGCCCCTACAGCCAGATGACCCACAAGGGCTCCAGCCTCGCCCCGCTCGGCACCTTCGAGGGCAAGGTTCCCGCCGACGTGATGGCCAAGGTGAAGGCCCGCGAGCAGGAGATCCTCGGCGGCACGTTCACCGTGAAGGTGAACGACAACGAGCCCAAGTCGACGATGTGATCCACATTTCCTTCTTCCCGAAGGGAGAAGCCCATTGAACCCTCTCCCCTCTGGGGAGAGGGTGGCCCGCAGGGCCGGTGAGGGGGATGCGCTTTTGCCGGACGCACCGCCAAGCGCAACCCCCTCACCCTAACCCTCTCCCCAGAGGGGAGAGGGAATATGTTTCTTGCCTCCCCGGCACCCCGCGGACATCCATGACATCACCCCCCATCGTCCTCCGCCTCTCCGGCATCACGAAGCGGTTCGGGCCGCTCGTCGCCAACGATTCGATCTCGCTGACGCTCCACAAGGGCGAGGTGCTGGCCCTGCTGGGCGAGAATGGCGCCGGCAAGACGACCCTGATGAACATCCTGTTCGGCCATTACGTGGCCGATGAGGGCAGCATCGAGGCGTTCGGCCAGCCGCTTCCCCCCGGCTCCCCCCGCGCGGCGCTGGCCGCCGGGATCGGCATGGTCCACCAGCACTTCACGCTCGCCGACAACCTGTCGGTGCTCGACAACATCGCCGTGGGCACGGAGTCGCTGTGGCGCCCGCGCTCCGACCGCGCCGCCGCCAAGGCGAAGCTGCTCGACCTCGCCCGCCGCTTCGGGCTGGAGGTGCGGCCCGACGCGCTGGTCGGCGATTTGTCGGTGGGCGAGCGGCAGCGGGCCGAGATCCTGAAGGCGCTCTACCGCGACGCCCGCGTCCTGATCCTGGACGAGCCGACCGCGGTGCTGACCCCGCAGGAATCGGCCAGCCTGTTCGACACGCTGCGCCGCCTGACCGCCGACGGTCTGGCCGTCGTCTTCATCAGCCACAAGATGAACGAGGTCTTCGCGGCCAGCGACACCGTCGCCGTGCTGCGCGGCGGGCGCCTCGTCGCCACCCGCAGGACCGCCGAGACCGACCGCGAGGAGCTGGCCGAGCTGATGGTCGGCCGCGCCCTGAAGCCGCCTACCCCCACCCCGCTGGAGCCGGGCGAGCCGGTGCTGACGCTGTCCGGCGTCACCGTCGCCTCCGGCCACGGGCGCCCGCTGCTCGACGGCGTGGACCTGACCGTGCGCCGCCGCCAGATCGTCGGCATCGCCGGCGTGTCGGGCAACGGGCAGACCGCGCTGGCCGAGCTGATCAGCGGCCTGATCCACCCCGACTCCGGCACCATGACGCTGAAGGGAGAAGCCGCCGGCAGCGCCAGCCCGGCGGAGATGGTCCGGCGCGGCGTCGCCCGCATCCCGGAGGACCGGCACGCCGCCGGCCTCGTCGGGGCGATGGCGGTGTGGGAGAACCTGATCGCCGAGCGCTACCACGACCCGGCCTTCCAGCGTTTCGGCCTGATCCGCCGGGGGGCCGCCCGCGCCTACGCCGAGGAGGTGATCGAAGCCTTCGACGTGCGCTGTCCGGGCCCGGACGCCCGCACGCAGCTGCTGTCCGGCGGCAACATGCAGAAGCTGATCCTGGGCCGCACGCTGGCCCACGGTCCCGACCTGATCCTGGCGAGCCAGCCGACCCGCGGCCTGGACGTCGGCGCGGTGTCCTACGTCCACGGACGGCTGTTGGAGGCCCGCGCCGCCGGGGCCGGGGTGCTGGTGATCTCCGAGGATCTGGACGAGATCCTGGCGCTGGCCGACGGCATCACCGTCGCCTATCACGGGCGCCTCACCCCCGTTCTGCCGCACGACCGCGTGTCGGTCCGCCAGCTCGGCCTGCTGATGGCCGGGCATTGGGAGATTTTGCCGGAGATCGTCGATGCGGCTTGAACCGCGAGAGCATACGCCGCTGGCCGCCCGCCTGCTGGCGCCCGTGGCGGCGGTGGCGGCGGCGCTGGCGCTCTGCGCGCTGCTGGTCGCCTGGACCGGCGCGCCGGTGCTGCGCGCCTACGGCCTGCTGCTGGAGGGAGCCGCCGGCTCCCGCTTCGCCCTGACCGAGACGCTGACCCGCGCCACCCCGCTGATCCTCACCGGCCTCGCCGCCGCCGTCGCCTTCCGCGCCAAGCTGTGGAACATCGGGGCGGAGGGGCAGCTCTACATGGGGGCGCTCGCCGCCGTCGTGCTGGGCGGCGGGATGCTTGATCTGCCGGCCTGGCTGCTGCTTCCCACGGTGATGATCGCCGGGGCCGCCGCCGGTGGCGCCGCACTGCTCGGCCCCGCCGTGCTGAAGGTGCGCTTCGGCGTGGACGAGGTGGTGACGACGCTGCTGCTGAACTTCATCGTCCTGCTGCTCGTCTCCATGCTTCTGGAAGGCGCGCTGAAGGACCCCATGGGCATGGGCTGGCCGCAGTCCGCCCCGGTCGTCGAGGCGGCCGAGTTGCCCAAGCTGGTCGAGCGCACGCGGCTGCACACCGGCCTGCTCGTCGCGCTCGGCCTGTCGGCCCTGCTCTGGCTGATCGACACCCGGACCATCTGGGGCTACGAGAACCGGGCGATCGGCGCCAACCCGCGCGCCGCGGCCTTCGCCGGCATGCCGGTGACCCGCGTCATGCTGCGCACCGCCCTGTTGTCCGGCGGGCTGGCCGGTCTGGCCGGGGTGATCGAGGTCTGCGGGCTGAAGGGCTACCTGACGCTCGACCTGTCGCCGGGCTTCGGCTACAGCGGCATCGTCGTCGCCATGCTGGCGCAACTGCACCCGGTGGGCGTGGTCGGGGCGGCGGTCTTCATCGCCGGCATCTTCGTCGGCGCCGACGCCATGAGCCGCGCCATGCCGGTGCCCAACTACATCGCCGACGTGCTCGTCGCCGCCAGCCTGCTGTGCATGCTGGTCGCCGGGCTGCTGACGCGCTACCGGCTGCGGCGGGGGTGAGCACCATGGAGCTGTTCCAAACGATCCTCGACATCCTGGTCTCCGCCGCCTTCTGGACGGCGGTGCTGCGCATCGCCACCCCCTACATCCTGGGCACGCTGGGCGAGCTTCTGTGCGAGCGGGCGGGCGTGCTGAACCTCGGCATCGAGGGCATCATGACGATGGGCGCCATGGCCGGCTGGATGGCCGTCTACCAGGGCGCCGACCTGTGGACCGGCGTGCTGGTGGCCGCACTCTGCGGCGGGCTGATGGGTCTGCTGCACGCCACCCTGACGGTGCCGCTGGGCCTGTCGCAGCATGTGGCGGGCATCGGCGTGACGCTGCTCGGCACCAGCCTGTCCTACTTCGTCTACCGCCTCGTCCTGCCGCAGGCGAGCACCCCGCCGACCATCGAGCCGTTCCAGCCGCTGGACCTGCCCGGCGCGCTGGCCCAGACGCCGATGACCTACATGGCGCTGATCCTGGTGGGTGTCGTCGCCTACGTCCTCTACCGCACGCCGGTCGGGCTGGCGGTGCGCATGGTCGGCGAGAATCCGGCGGCGGCGGAGGCCCAGGGCCTCAGCGTCACCGCGGTCCGCGTCGGCGCGGTGGTGGCGGGAAGCGCGCTGATGGCGCTGGCCGGGGCCTTCCTCACCCTGTCGGCCTTCAACGCCTTCTTCTTCAACATGGTCAACGGGCGCGGCTGGATCTGCATCGCGCTGGTCGTCTTCGCCTCATGGCGGCCCGGCAAGGCATTGCTGGGGGCGGTGCTGTTCGCCGCCTTCGACGCGCTGCAATTGCGGCTTCAGCAGGTGGCGGGGGGCATCCTGCCCTACCAGCTGTTCCTGATGATGCCCTACCTGTTGAGCATCCTGGCGCTGGTGCTGGTGGCGCGCCGCGCCTCCTACCCGCGGGCGCTGATGATCCCGTACCGCAAAGGAGAACGCTGATGTTCGATCTGATCCTTCGCCGCGCCACGCTGCCCGACGGCCGCACCGGCATGGACATCGGCGTCCGCGAGGGCCGCATCGCCGCGGTGGAGAAGGACCTGCCCGGTCCCGCCGGGGAGGAGATCGACGCGACGGGTCGGCTGGTCACGCCGCCCTTCGTCGATTCGCACTTTCACATGGACTCCACGCTCAGCTACGGCCTGCCGCGGGTCAACCGCTCCGGCACGCTGCTGGAGGGCATCGCGCTGTGGGGCGAGCTGAAGCCGCAGCTCGTCCAGGACGCCATCGTCGAGCGGGCACTGGCCTATTGCGACTGGGCGGTGGCGCGCGGCCTGCTGGCGATCCGCAGCCATGTGGACATCTGCGACCCGCGCCTGCTGGCCGTGGAATCGCTGCTGGAGGTCAAGCGGCGGGTCGCCCCCTACCTCGACCTGCAGCTGGTCGCCTTCCCGCAGGACGGCGTCCTGCGTGCCCCCGGCGCGGTGGAGCTGCTGAAACGCGCGCTCGACATGGGCGTGGACGTGGTCGGCGGCATCCCGCATTTCGAGCGGACGATGGCCGACGGCGCCGCCTCCGTGAAACTGCTGTGCGAGATCGCGGCGGAGCGCGGGCTGCTGGTCGACATGCATTGCGACGAGTCGGACGACCCGCTGTCCCGCCATGTCGAGACGCTGGCCTACGAGACGCAGCGGCTGGGGATGCAGGGCCGGGTGACCGGCTCGCACCTCACCTCCATGCATTCCATGGACAACTACTACGTCTCCAAGCTGATCCCGCTGATGATCGAGGCGAACCTCGGCGTCATCGCCAACCCGCTGATCAACATCACGCTCCAGGGCCGCCATGACACCTACCCCAAGCGCCGCGGCATGACCCGCGTGCCGGAGCTGATGGGCGCCGGCCTGACGGTGGCGCTGGGCCACGACTGCGTGATGGATCCCTGGTACCCGCTCGGCTCCGGCGACATGCTGGAGGTCGCGCACATGGGCCTCCATGTCGGGCAGATGACCGGCTATGACGGGATGCTCGCCTGCTTCCACGCGGTGACCGAGGCGCCGGCCAAGCTGCTGCACCTCGACGGCTACGGTCTGGAGGTGGGGTGCCACGCCGATCTGGTGGTGCTCCAGGCCGCCGACCCGGTGGAGGCGATCCGCACCCGCGCCACCCGCCTCTGCGTCCTGCGCCGCGGCGCCGTGGTCAGCCGCTGCGCCCCGGTGGAGGCGCAGCTCTCCCTGCCCGGCCGCCCGGAGTCGGTGTCCTTCACCCTGCCCACGGTGCGGGCGACGCAACGTCCTTCTCCCACTCCTCCGCTCTGAGTTCGGGCGCTCTGAGCTCGGGTCCGTCGAGCAACGAAACGGACATAATAAAGAGCTGGTTTAACGAGGACCATCGGCTTCCTGCGTGTGCAGCAAGCCGACCGGTCAACCGCGGCGATCGGCCGCAAGCACCGGGTCGGCGAAGCGACGTTCATCCGTTGGGAGGCGAGGCGTCCCCGGCCGTATATGGCGTGATTGCCTCATTCCCCATATGGCTGACTCGGCGCCTCTCCGATCTGGCAGCCAGCCACCGCCTCCCGGTGCTCGAGCAGAATCGTGATGGCCTGCTAACCGGTGAAGCCTTTGATAACAAAGGCAGGTGAAGCCGCATTGCTTTCCGCGTCGATTCGTTTGGAGAAAAAGAAGGGAAGAAGGAGGAAAAGCGGCCAACAGGCGCGGAACCGCCGCACTCCCCTGTGGGTTGTACCGACGCAAACGCCTTTGATATTTCGAAATTTCCCGGCAGCACCAATCTCAGAGCGCGCGTTTTGCTGGGAGAAATTTGGCGGATGGGGTGTCCGCCTACACTATAATAAAATCAATGAGTTAATGATGAGATTTCTAATCTACCCATCATAAAAACCATCATCCGTCGCTGAAGAAGAGCGATTCGCTGCGAACCTCAGCGATACTTTAAGAGCAGACATCGAACACGTACGACAGCTCGCGCTTCAGCTGCTCCTCCAGCTCGCGCTCCAGCTGGTCCTCCAACCGGTCCTCCAACTCGCGCTCCAACTGGTCCTCCAATCCGACCTCCGGCTCGTCCTCCAACTCGCGCATTATGTCGAGAACGAGCAAAAGCACGCAAACCATGAAAATAGCAGATTGATTATTAAGTTGCTGAAGCGAGTGTTTCCTCAATTGGAAAATCTCAACGTCTTGATTTTCTGATGTTTTCAAAATTCTCGAAAAACAAAATGGAATTTGAGCCAGATAGAGGCTTGACCCAGAAAATGCGAATCGCATAGTCGAAGGTGTGTGAACGCCAGCGCTTTGTCGCGCTAGCACACAATCCCCCACGAAACACTCATGCGTATGGAATTTAAAAGGAGTTTGCTATGCAGACGAACCAGATCGCTCTTTCTGTTGCTGAAGCCAAGTCAAAGATTGGCGTAGGGACAACTAAATTCTATGAGCTTCTGAACGAGGGTAAGATTGAAGCTGTGAAAGTTGGGCGGAAGACTCTGGTTTTGACTGAATCATTGGAAAAGTATGTGGCGAACCTCCCTCGCCGGCCGATCAAAAACTGACGAGGAGAGCCGCATGAGCATCCCGTTCGAGCGGCTCGTGAAGTCCCTGGAGCTGACCAAGTCTGTACACGACGGGGAGGCGCTGGCCGCTGTGCGCCATGCCAATTGGATTTCGACCGATCTCGGATTGATGTCGGCAGATCTCGTGCAGAAGCCAGCTACGTCACGCCCCCATCAGCAGCCACGAGGTGATGACCGAGAAGGTTCTGCCGCAGAATCGGACTACGGTGAGGTGCAGGATGCCTGATGGCAGTACATTATGGTCGATTATTGGTGAACTTCCGCACAATGAGGAAGCTGAGCAGGGGTTGCTCGGCGCGCTGCTGATAAATAACAGGCTTTTCCCAAAGGTCGCCGGATTCCTGCGGCCAGAACACTTCTACGACCCGGTGCACCAGTGCATTTACGCGGCCATCGCCACGTTGATCGAGCGTGGCGACCCTGCGACCCCGCCGACGCTGGCCCCGTTCTTCGCCGACGATCCTGATCTGCAGGCCAACGGCGGCGCCGGCTATCTGGCGCAGCTGGTCGGCGGCGAGCCCATAGTGGCGAACGTCGAATACTACGGCCGGACGATCCTCGACCACTACCAGCGCGCCCGGTTGATCGAGGTGGCTGGCCGCGCGCTGGAAGAGGCGCGCCGGTTCCGAATGGATGTCTCCGCCGCCGACATCATCGGCACCATGGAAGCGGACCTGATGGCGCTGGAGGATTCCGCACCGCAGGTGAAGCCGCTGGTGACCGTCCGCGCCGCGGTGGAGGAGGCTATCGCCGCCGCGGACGGCGCGGCCCGAGCTGGCACAGCGATCAGCGGCATCACCACGGGCCTGAAGGACCTCGACTGGCGTACCGGTGGCCTCCAGCGGGGCGAACTGATCATCATCGGCGCCCGTCCTTCGATGGGAAAATCCGACTTGGCGTGGAACATCGCGGTCAACGCCGCGCGGGTGGCTGCGGCCGGCGGCTATGGCGGGGCGAGGGTGCTGGTGTTTTCCCAGGAGATGCCACCCCGACAGCTTGGCGCGCGCCTACTTGCCCGGGAAGCTGGTGTGCCGACCGATCGTCAGCGACGCGGTGAAGTGACCGACGCCGAATTCGTCCGCTTCGCCCAGGCCATCCCCGATCTACCGCTTTGGCTTGACGGGACCTCCCGCGTCACGCCGGCCTATGTGATGCGCCGGGCCCGTCGGCTTCAGCGCCGACACAGGCTCGACCTGATCGTGATCGACCACCTTGCGATCATGGGCGCTCCGGATGGCTTTCGGCACCAGGGCGACACGGCGGTGGTGACGGAGATCACGCGCGAACTGAAGGGTGTGGCGACCTCTCTCGATGTGCCGGTGCTGCTGCTGTCCCAGCTCTCCCGACAGGTGGAGATGCGTGAGGACAAGCGGCCGACGCTCTCCGACCTTCGGCAATCCGGTTCCATCGAGCAGGACGCCGACACGGTCATGTTCCTCTACCGGGATGAATATTACCTCCGCCGGGCCGAACCGGTGCGGCGGCAGGGCGAATCCGACGACTCCTTCAACGCGCGCTGCGAAGTATGGCAGCAACAACTCGACGCTGCGCTCAACGTGGCCGAGGTGATCGTCGCTAAGCAGCGGATGGGACCGATCGGCACCGTTAGCCTCCACTACGACGGTGCCTATAGCGCCTTTTCCGACCTTGATCACAGCAACTAGGGCGCCGATATCATGGCCCGCATCCGCACGATCAAGCCCGAGTTCTGCACCTCCGAACAGGTCGCCGAATGCTCGCCGACCGCTCGCCTACTGTTCATCCTCATGTGGCCCTTCTGCGACGACCGGGGGGTCCACCCGGACTCGGCGAAACGGCTAAAGATGCAGTGCTTCCCGGCCGATGACTTTACCGCGGCGGCCATAGAAGGCCTTTTGAATGAACTGGTCGCGCAGGGCCTTCTGCGCCGATTTGAGGTTGATGGGCAACGGTTCTTGCACGTCACGGGCTGGGAAAAACACCAGAAGATTGATAAGCCGAACTACAAGTGGCCGGCTCCGCCAACCAGCAATAGCGCAAATTCGACCTCTGGTGCGCGAGAGGAAGTCGACCATTCGGCGAATGTTCAGGATCAGTCGGCGACTGGTCGCCGAACGGTCGCCGACTCCTCACCCCCGGAAGGGAGTGGAGTGGAGAGGAGTGGAGAGGAAAGGAAACCACCACCCCTTTCCCCCTCCGACCGCGGTAATCTGCCCGCCGAACCTGCCATGGTGGTGGTGAAGGCCTTCATGGCCGCTCGCAACGAACGATGGCCGGAAGCCATGCCGGCGACGATCACCTCCACGCAGGCCGAGCACGTCAAGGTGCTGCTGGCTGAGCCTGGGGCAACGGTCGATCTGGTCTGCGACCTTGTCCGGCATGGCGTAGCAGGCTGGAACGGCCCGGAGCCCCCCGGAGGCGTCGGAGCCCTGCGCCAGTCAGTTCGCAATCGGATTGCCCAGCACAAACGAGCCCAGGAGGGTGGCGGCGCGTCGAAGTCGTCCGGAAGCTCGAGTTCCGGCCCGCGCTCCGTTGATCCGCATGCACAGGAGCGAGGTTGGCTGCGGCGATTCGTCAAAAATGGCCGGTGGGAGCCCGAGTGGGGGCCGAAATTGGGGCACCAGATGAACCGCATCCCGCATCGGATCATCGTTGAGGAACTGGGTGCCGAGCGTGCTGCCGAGTTTGGAATCGTGATTGAAAAGGAAGACGCATGACCGCGATCACCCCCAAGCCTACCGCCGCACCCGAGACCGCCATGAGCGAGCGGCCGCCGGCCGATATTCCGCGGTGGCTGGCCCGCCGCCGGGACATGCCGGAGATCCTATCCGGCCGAACCGCCGGCGGTGACGGCGAATTCAATGTCTATTTCCGAGCAGAACCTGTTCCCGGCGGTCTGCGGCTGGTGGACGTGTCGGAGGAAATCGCCACCAAGCTCCAGGCCGCTGCGACGGCGAAGCTGAAGGCGGAGAAGGCGGCGCAGGTCGAGCAGGTTGCTCGTGTCGGTGCCACCGGCCCGACGGTCCACCGCGGCCAGCATGACGAGCTGCGGCAGGAGCATGCAGACCGCGCAGGCGAGAAACGCCATCGTGTCGTCTCGCCGCTGGTAAGCCTGTTCGAAGGGCGCCATCTCACGCCGCTGCACCTGGAGGCCGGCAACAAACTGGCGACCGATGCCGAGGCGATATCGGGCGGCAAGCCGGCCCCCGGCTATTCCGACCCTGCCGTTGACCGAAGCACCGGCGGCGGGAGGGCATGGGAGGATTTTCTGATCGAGGCCGGCACTCGCTTCCGCAAGGCCCGCGCCGCCTGCATGGCGCTGCCGGCTTTCGAGGAGATCGAGCTGTGGCCCCTTGTCGATGCGGTGGTGGTGCAGGGGCGGTATCTGACCGACGTAGCAGGAAGCAAGGCGAAGTCAGTTCTAAACCGCTATCGCACGGCGCTGCGGATCGGGCTTGAAGAGGTCGGCGCATCTTACGGTCTGCCCATCAGAAACGACTTCATCGCGGAATCCGTCCTGGTCTGCGGCGCCACCGCAGAGGTTCAGATCACCGAGGAACTGGACGGGACATGGCGAGCCCGTGCGCTCAACCGGAGGCCTTGGGTGGCAGTGGCACGCGATCGTAAGGCCATGTTCGCGAAGGCGCGTGACTCGCTCCTCGATGTGGTGGCGCGCGAAACCGGCTTCACGTCAGGCCGCAAATCGCTTGCCCAGGTCGAGAAAGCGCTAAGGGACGACCGCCTCCGCGGGCTCGCTCAGGCTCAAGCGGAGCGGAAAGCCGCCGCGGACAAAATCGAAAGTGATTTGAAAAATTTGGAACAGGAGAAAAATAGAATTCTGCGAAGAAAGGTGGCGGAAACCCCCTTGGAATGAAGAACGAAACGTGACCCTATTTCCATGCTGCGCGAAGCGCGTGCACAGGAAGTTACCCCGCGAACCGGTATTCGTTTTGAGGGGTTTTTCTTCGATCAACAGCCCGCCCGGCAGCGCCGCGGCGGGCTTCGCATTTCAAGGGGCCGGATCATGACGAACATTCAATCGACTGCCGTCCCCAGTCCCCAAATCGGGGGACTGGCACCAGCTGACATCAACGCCGCCGTCATTGCAGCCATGGACGGCGAGGCCGCCTCGATCTGCCGTTCTGCTGGCCGCATGGCGCTTCTCTTCCCCGAGCATGCGGAATCGCTTTTCGGTGCTGCCTCGCATGTCGCCGCTGTGGTGCAGCAGATTGCTGACGGCGGGTCCTGAAGCCTACTGAAGCCCGAGGTGGGCGAAGAGAGGGAACCCCGCCATGGCCGACACCGCGCAGTGGATGCCGGCCAGTGCAGCAGCGGCTTGGGCTATGCCGACGGGCGATGCGCAAGGCCTGCGGCGACATGGTAGATGTCATCTGGAGATTGCTGGACTTCGTGGCCGCGGGGATTGTCGACCACATTCAAGAGTTCAATGTCGTCAACGGCATCGCTTGTAATCGGTTGATTGTTCTGGGTGTTCATGGTCCTCCTAAGGGCGCGCTACACCGAGCTATTCGGTTGCACCCGCACCGATCATAACACCTTTTCATGAATGTTGCGTTGCATCAATTGCCCGCCCGGCCCCCGCCCGGCGGGCTTTCGCCGTTCTGGAGGACACGCCCATGCGCCTCAGCGTCAACGTGTCGGGCAATCTCGGCGACCTGGACAAGCTCTTTGACGACTACACCAGCAAGGCCGCCCGCGCCCTGACGGACACCGTGGCCAAGGCATCGGAGGACATGAAGGCCGATGTCCGCTCCACGATCCGTGGGGCTGGCCTCGGCAACCTCGGCAAGGCGTTGGACTCCGCCTACTACCCCGGCGCCCGCGCCAGCCTCCACCCGGCGGCGGAGATCTACGTCCGCGGCAAGGCCCGGTCGGCGGCGAAGTGGGAAGGGGTGCTCAACGCCTTCATGGACGGCGCCACGATCCGTTCGGGCAAGGGCTGGCTGGCCATCCCCACCAAGCAGTGCCCGAAGGCGAGCAGAGGACGCTACATGACCCCTGCGGAGGTGGAGGAGCGCTTCGGCCCCCTTCACTCCGTCGCCAAGGGCAAGTCCATCCTGCTGTTCGCCGATCTGGTCGCGGGCCGCTCCGGCGGCTGGCGGAAGGGAACGGCAGGCCGCACCGCACAGGGCAGGACGGCCAAGCCGGTGCTGGTGTTCGTCCTGGTCCGAGAGGCCAACCTCCGCAAGCGCATCGACGCCGCGTCCTTCGTCTCCCGGTGGGAGGGGCAGTTCACCGCCCGCGTCGCTGCCGCCATCGACAAGCTGGGTGAGGGCGCATAGGGCGCCCGCTGATGCGCTCCGTCTTCGAGGGCTCTGTCCAAGCTGGAACGCGGCAGAGGCCGTCCAGGCGTGGCCGGAGCGGCACGGCGAGCCATCCCTTCGGGGATGGTAGGGGATGGGGTGGGTGCAGCGGGTCCTTCCGGGCGGTCGGTCATCACGGGTGGGACAAGCCCGATCATCGTCCAGGTATGAAAATTCCATAGGGGGGTTCCGCTTCCGGTTCGTCCCCTGAACCCAGCATTCATGCGGCTTTGGGGCCGCTCGGAACCGGAACCCCCTCCCCCTCGGCCACAGGGGACGGGGCGAAAATCGTTCACGGCAGTGAGGGGGTTCCGGTTCGCTCCGAACGAAGGGTGCGCCGATGGCAACACAGGCCGAAATCGCCGCGCACCTGGACCTGTCCGACCGCTCGGTGCGCGACCTGAAGAAGCGCGGCGTCTTCCACGTCGACGCCCGCGGGAACATGGACCTGGACGCCTGCCGGGTCGCCTACATCCGGCATCTGCGGGAGCGGGCGGCGGGGCGGGCCTCCGAGGCGGCGGACGAGGAAGGCGCCGACTTGGCGCTCGAACGCGCGCTGCTGGCGCGGGAGCAGCGCGAGCGCATCGCCCTGGAGAACGCCGAGACCCGCAAGGAGCTGGTGCGCATCGGCGATTACACGGCCGCCGTCGTCTCCGTCCTGGAGATGGTCAAGGCGAAAGTCCTGCGGGTACCGGCCAAGGTCGCGAAGAGCGACGGCAAGCTCAAGGCACGGATCGCCGACGCCCTGATCGAAGCCCTGACCGAACTCAGCCAGACCCGGATCGCCGAAGAGGTCGGAGGAAGCGACGATGACGAGCCGGACGACCTCTGACGTGATCGCCGTGCGTGGCGGCTCGGTGCTTGCTGGGCATGTCACCCGCTGGCTGGCCGCGCTGAAGCCGAAACAGCGGCAATCCCTGTCGGAATGGTCGGCGAAGAATGCCCGATTGGAGGACAGCAGCCGCTATGTGGCGTTTCCCTTCCAGATCGGCATCCAGGACGCCTTCACCGATCCGGAGGTCAAGCAAATCACGGCGCTGAAGGCCAGCCGCATCGGTTACAGCCAGATCGTCAAGAACTTCATCGCCTACTGCGCCGATCAGGCACCCAGCCGGGTGCTGGTCTACCAGCCGACGATCGATGACGCCGAGGACTTCGGCAAGGACGACGTCGCCAAGCTGATCACGTGGCCGGCGGTGCGCCGCCTCTTCTCGACCAAGACGCGGGACAGCAACAACACGATCCGCTCCAAGCGCTTTCCCGGCGGCTGGATCAAGATCAAGGGGGCGAACAGCCCGAAGGAGTTCCGCCGCATCACCGCCGACAAGGTGATCTTGGAGGAGGTGGACGGCTACCCGAAAACTGCCGGTGAAGAAGGCGATCAGGTCGGCTTGGCCTTCAAGCGTTGCACCACCAGCGATGAGCCGCTGAAGGCGGCCGGCTCCACCCCGACCGTGAAGGGGGCGAGCAAGATCGAGGCGCTGTTCCTTCAGGGAACCCAGGAACACCGTTACGTGCCGTGCCCCTGCTGCGAGGAGATGCAGGTCCTGGTGTTCGGCAACGGCACCGGGCCGGGCATCCGCTACGAACCGAAGGAGGCGCCGACGCGGGCTTGGTACGTCTGCGTCAATGGCTGCGTCATCGAGGAGGACGCCAAGGCCGGGATGGACGAGCGCGGCGAGTGGCGGGCGCACGCCCCGCAGAACTGGCCGCACCGCTCCTTCCACATCTGGGCGGCCTACTCGCAGTTCGAGGGGGCGTCCTGGCTGGAGATCGCCAAGGAGTTCGTCGCCGTCCGCAAGGACCCGAACCGCCTGCGCGTCTTCGTCAATCAGGTGCTCGCCGAGACCTACGAGGTGCGCGGCGAGGCCCCGGCGTGGCGCCAGCTCTACGACCGCCGCGAGGACTACCAGGGCGTTCCCGCCGGCGGGCTGGTCCTGACCGGCGGCATCGACGTCCAGAAGGACCGCGTCGAGCTGTTCGTCTGGGCCTGGGGCGCGGACTGGCAGTGCTGGCTGGTCGATCACATCGTGATCCCCGGCAACCCCTATGAGGCCAAGGTCTGGGGCGAGGCCTCGCAGGCGATCATGGGCCGCTGGCGCCACGCCTCGGGCGTGGAACTGGCGCTGTCCAAGGTCGGCGCCGATACCGGTTTCGCCACGACCCAGGTCGAGGCCTGGAGCCGCAAGCACCCCGGCCTGGTCATCCCGGTGAAGGGCGCCACCAGCCTCGGGGCGCCGGCCTTCGCATGGTCGAGCGTTCGCGAGTCCACACCCAACGGCAAGCGCCGGAAACGTGGCCTCCGCCTCGGCATGGTCGGCGGCCACGCCCTGACGCTGGAGCTGTACGGCAAGTTGAGCCTGCAGCCGCCGACCGACGAGGAGCGGGCCGCCGGCGCCGGGCATCCCGCCGGCTTCATCCATCTGCCCAAGCTGGCCACCGAGGAGGTGTGCAAGCAGCTCGTCGGCGACCAGTGGATGGAGGACCGTGGGGAATGGAAGCAGGTCCACGCCACCGAGGCCCTGGACGGCTGGAAATACGCCCGTGCCTGCACCATCGCCATGGGCATGGAGCGCTGGACCGCGGCGCGGTGGGCCGCACTCGCCGAAGAGTTCCCGCGGCCAATCGTCAAGCCCGTCGACACCGGCGGCGTTGTGCCGACGCCGACCGCCCAGCCTCTTTCGGTTCCAGGGCCAACCGTCAAGCGACGCCGCATCCCCATGCCCAAGGCGACCTACGCCGACGATCCGTCTCTGTGAGGACCCCATGGCCGATCTCGCCACCCTACAGGCCCGACTTGCCGAGGCCGAGGACGCCTTGCACCGACTGAACATCGGCGACCGGGAAACCCGGATCACCTACGACGGCAAGACGACCGAGTATGCCGACGCGCCGAAGCTGGAGCGCTACATCGCCGAACTCCGGGCGCGGATTGACCGCCTGTCCGGAAAGCCCCGCCGCCCGCTGTACATGAGCTTCTGATGCGCAACGCTGTCCAGATCCTCGACCGGCACGGCAACCCCATGCCGGTGCCGCGCCGCCGCGCCGCGTCCGACACGTCGTATGACGGCGCGTCGATGACCTCGCGCGAGCTGGCGTCCTGGCAGGTGCTGGCGACCTCGGCGGACGCCGAGTTGCTGCCTGAGCTGTCCACGCTGGTCGCCCGGTCGCGCGACCTGTCCCGCAACAACGGGATCGCCTCCAGCGGCATCCAGGCCATCCTGGACAATGTGGTTGGCATCGGGCTTCGCTTGAACTCGACGCCCGACTACCGGGCTTTGGGCAAGGACAAGGCATGGGCGGATGCCTGGAGTGCCAGCGTTGAAGCGAAGTGGCGCGCCTGGGCGGAAACAACGGATTGCGACGCCGCCCGAACCCTGAACTTCGCCGGCTTGACGATGCAGGTCGCTCGCGCCGGCCTGCTCAATGGCGAAGGGCTGGCGTTGCCGCACTGGCTGCCGAGCCGTGACAGGAAATACGCCACCAGCATCCAACTGGTGGAGGCGGACCGCCTGTCCAACCCGCTCGGTCAGCAGGACAGCGCCACGCTGCGCGGTGGCATCGAAATTGACCGGTACGGCGCGCCGCGGGCCTATTGGGTCCGCAACAGCCATCCCGGCGACCTGCTGACATGGGACCCCGGCCTGTATCAGTGGACGAAGGTTCCGGCCTTCACCCATTGGGGCCGGCGGCAGGTGATTCATGTCCATGACCGTGAGCGGACCGGCCAGAGCCGCGGCAAGCCGCTGCTGAGTTCGGTTCTGGCGCAGTTCAAGACGCTGGACCACTACAGCAAGGCCGAACTCCAGGCGGCGGTGGTCAATGCGATGATCGCCGCGTTCATCAAGAGCACGGAGTCGATCGATGACCTGAAGGAGTTGTTCGGGGGACCGGATGAATACCTTGCGGCCCGTGCCGAGCATGCGGTCCGACTGAAGGCAGGCGCGGTGCTGCCGCTGTTCCCCGGCGACGAGGTGCAGCCCTTCACCCCGGCCCGTCCGGCGGCGGCCTTCGACGCCTTCACCAAGTCGGTGCTGCGCCACATCAGCGCCGGCCTGAACATCCCCTACGAAATCCTGATGAAGGATTTCACCCAGACCAACTACAGCAGCGCCCGCGCCGCTCTGCTGGAGGCGTGGCGGTTCTTCAATGGACGCCGTCAGTGGCTGGGCACCTATTGGGCGTCGCCGGTCTTCGATCTGTGGCTGGAAGAAGCCGTGAACCTCGGCGAAGTCGAGGCGCCGGATTTCTATCAGAACCGCTACGCCTACTCGCGCTGCCGCTGGATCGGCGCCGGCAAGGGCTGGGTCGATCCGGTCAAGGAGGCGCAGGCCGCCAAGCTGCGGATGGAGATCGGCGTCTCCACCCTGGAAGATGAGTGCGCCGAACAGGGCAAGGATTGGCGCGAAGTGATGGAGCAGCAAGCGAGCGAACAGGCCGAGCGCCGACGGCTCGGCCTGCTTCTGCCTGCCCAGGCGACCAAGCCGAACAGTGCCGCAGGCGATCAGCCGGCGCCCGACGACCAGACCGGAGACGAATGATGCTTCTGATGCCCGAACCCGGCCCGGCCCTGTTGGCGCCGGCCTGGGTGCCGCGCGCCGCCGCCGTGGTCGGCGCATCCGGCGACCCGCCCAAGGGGGCCGTCTACATCGGGGACATCGGTGCGGGAAGCCGACCATACGAGGTCGTCAACGGCGTGGCGGTGATCGGGATCTCCGGTGTCATCGTGCCGACCTACTGGTACATCGGATCGCCCTACGTCACCGGCTGCAACGGCCTGCGCCTGCAACTCTCCATGGCCTTTGACGATCCGTCGGTCCAGGCCATTGCCCTGGTGGTGAACAGCGGCGGCGGCCTCGTCAGCGGCGTCGCCGATCTGGCCGACTGGATCGCGGAGGCCAAGGCCGCGGCGGGCAAGCCGGTGGTGTCCATCCTGGCCGAGTTCGCCTATTCGGCGGCCTACTGGCTGGCCAGTGCCGCCGACACCATCAGCGTGCCCCGCACCGGCGGCGTCGGCTCGATTGGCGTCATCATGGTGCATTGGGACCTCAGCGCGGCGCTGAAGGAGGTCGGCATCAAGGCGACGATCATCGCAGCCGGCGACCGAAAGGCCGATGGCAACTCCTACGAGCCGTTGCCTGATGAGGTCCGCGACCGCTGGCTGGCGGAATGCGAGGACATCCGTCGGCTGTTCGCCTCCTCCGTGGCCCGATATCGCTCCGCCGCAGGCGCTTCACTCGACACCGATACCGTCCTCGCCTCGCAGGCCAGGACCTGGGAGGGTCCGGCGGGGACGATGGAGGCGGTGACGTCTGGCTTCGCCGACGCCGTGCTCGCGCCCGATCAAGCCTTCCGCGCGCTTCTCGACACCCTCACCACCTGATGGAGCTTTCCATGAAGAACCTGTTCGCCCACCTCATGGGCGACGCCAAGCCGGCTGCGGCCACGCCGCCCGCGACCCCCGCGTCGCTGGAGGCATCGACCCCGGAGAAGCCCGCCGCCGCGGCGCCGACTGGCGGGGCTCCGGCGCGGGAGGCCGCCCAGCCCCCCGGAGACAAGCCCGCCGCGCCGCAGACGTCCGCCGACGATGCGGCGGCCCGTGCCCGGCAGGACGAGCGCGCCCGTTGCGCGGCCATCTTCGCCGACCCCGCCGCCGCCGGCCGCGTCGCCATGGCCGCCACGCTCGCCTTCACCACCGATCTCACCGCCGAGCAGGCCGTCGCCGTTCTGAAGACGGCCCCCGCCGCCTCCGCCCCTGCCGCCCCGGCAGGGAACCCGTTCGCCGCGGCGATGGGTGCGTTGGGCAACCCCGACGTCGGCACTGACACGTCGGGCGGGGACGGGGGAGACCCCCAGGCCCTGGTCGCGCAGATCCTGAAAGCCGGCGTCTGACGCCGGCTTTCGCCTTTTCTGGAGAACCTTCACGATGGGCATTTTCAAGCCGGGCGTCAGCTCGGAGACCTATTCGCCGGACCTCCTTCTGGCCGGCGATTTCCCCCGCGCGACCCGCAGCGTGACCCTGGCGTCCGGCCAGAACCTCGTCCGCGGCGCCGTCCTCGGCAAGATCACAGCGTCGGGCAAGTATGCCCTCAGCGCCTCGGCTGCGTCCGATGGTTCGCAGACCCCGGTGGCCGTCCTGGTGGACGACTGCGACGCCGGCGGCGGCGACAAGACGGTGGGCATCTACGAGAGCGGAGAATTCCTCGGCACCGCGCTCACGCTCGGCGCCGGCCACACGCTGGCCTCCATCCGCGACGGCCTGCGCGATCTGAGCATCTACATCCGCTGACCGCCGGTCGGCCCCAGACCCCGTGCGCTTCAGCGCCACGTCACAGGGAACGAGCATCATGAACATCTACGATACCGCCGTCCTCAACGGCGTGGTGCAGAGCCTGAAGCGCCCGAAGGCCTTCCTGCTCAACACCGTCTTCGGCACCATCCAGACCGAGACGGCGGAGCAGATCGCCATGGACATCCTGATCGGCAACCGCCGCGTCGCGCCCTTCGTCTCGCCGCTGGTGGCCGGCAAGGTGCTGACCCAGGACGGCTTCACCACCAAGCTGTACAAGCCGGCCTACATCAAGCCGAAGTCGGTGGTCGATCCGAACCGCGCCTTCAAGCGTCAGGCCGGCGAACAGATCGGCGGTACGCTGAACCCGCAGCAGCGGCTGATGGCCACCGTGCGCGGCGTCATCGAGGACCACGCCGACCAGATCACCCGCCGCCTGGAGCTGATGGCCGCCGAGGCCCTGCGGCTCAGTCAGGTCACCGTCACCGGCGAGGGTTTCGAGACCCAGGTCGTCAGCTTCGGTCGCAGCGCCGCCCTGACCATCGCCCTCACCGGCACCGACAAGTGGAGCGACGCCGCCAGCACGCCGCTGGACGATCTGGAGGCGTGGGCCGAGCTGGTGCACAAGACCGAGGGCGCGGTCATCAACACCATCGTCATGGACCCGGACGCCTGGTCGGCCTTCCGCAAGCACGCCCAGGTCCAGAAGCTGCTCGACATCCGTCGCGCGGCGGGGACCCCGGTCGAGCTTGGCCCCTCCACCTATGTCGGCGGCGCTCAGTTCAAGGGAAGCATCGGCTCCTTCGATATCTGGGTCTACAGCGAGTACTACGAGGACCCGGCCACCGGGACCGCCACGCCGCTGCTGCCCAGCGGCACGGTGCTGGGCGTCGGCCCGAACGTCGAGGGTGTGCAGGCCTTCGGCGCCATCCGCGACGAAGCGGCAGGTCTGCAGGCGCTGCCGATCTTCGTCAAGAGCTGGGTGCAGGAGGACCCGAGCGCCCGCTTCGTCATGAGCCAGTCGGCGCCGCTGGTGTACCCGCGCCGCCCGAACGGCTCCTTCGCCGCCACTGTGCTGTAAGGAGGGCCGGTCATGAAGATCCGCACGCTCATCTCCGTGAAGCACGACAAGAAGCTTCACGCGCCCGGAGTGGAACTCGACGTGGAAGACGATCTCGGCAAGGACCTGATCGGGACGGGCTGCGCCGAAAAGGTTCTGGTTGAGCCGCCGGCGACCGACACCGACGCAGCGACCACCAAGCCCACGCCGGCGAAGTCCACCAAGGCGTAGAGCGCCCGCAAAGGAAGGGTGAACGAAGGCGGCCCGATGGCCGCCTTTCGTCATTTGGAGGCCGTCAATGTCCCAGCGCATGCTCGACAGCGCCTTTCGGCGGTACGGCGTGGACGCCGTCTATGCCCCGCCCCGCGGCGGCGCCCCGGTGCCCTGCCACGTCATCTTCGCCCAAGGCGACGTGCTGGCCGATGGGTTCAACTCGTCCGCCCGGATCTCCGAGGTCCGCGCCTCCGAGGTGCCGACCATGAAGGAGGAAGGCACCCTGACCATCGGGGGCAAGACCTACACCATCCAGGCAGCCCGGCAGCCCGACCCCGACCGGCTGCTGTGGCGCCTGGAACTGCGCTGATGGCCGTCGCGATCCGTGAGCAGGTGTTGAGCGCCATCATGACGGCGCTTGGCACCATGACCATCCCCAACGTGCCGGGCACGGTGACTGTCTTCCGGGGCCGCCACAAGGAGGTGCCCGATGACGATCTGCCGGCGGTGCTGCTGGACGCCTCGCTGGCGGGATCGGATCAGGCGAACGCCGCCATGACCCGCAACCTCGACCGCGTCGTCATCACCGGCAAGGTGCTGGCAGCCACGGACGAAGCGCTTGACCAGGCGCTCGTTGATTTCGGCGCGGCGATCCAGCGGGCCATGGAGACGGACACGACCTTCGGGGGCGTCGCCGTGGACAGCAACCTCACCGATGTCGACCAGAGCCGACCGATAGAGGAAGGGTTCGGTGGCCTCGGCGAGGTGACCATGACCTACCTCGTCGAATACTGGACCCGCCCCGGCGATCCCTACACCGCGGCGCCCTGACCCAACCCAACACACCGAGGACACCATGAACATCCCGGCCCATCGGGCGGCGGCGGTGGAGCCGACGCCTGCCGACACCTTCGAGATGAAGGACGGCAAAACCATCGTCAACCTGACCGAACAGGTGCGCGCGGCCCGTGCCGCCGCCGAGCAGGAGCGCGCCGCGCGCGAGGCCGCCGAGCAGGCGGAGCGCGAGAAGCAGGATGCCGCCGAAGCGGAGCCCGCGCCGACCGCCACGCCTCCCGCCGAGCTGTCGCCCAAGCCGGCCAAGGCCGCCATGCCGCCGAAGGCCACCACCCAGACGAAGGAGGCCTAAGTCATGGCGCTTCGCTCCCGCAATCAAGCCCTGCTGGCCAAGATCGAGACCACCGAGGGCGTCGACGCCGTCCCGGTTGCCGGCACCGACGCGGTCCTGGTTGAGAACCTCCAGCACAGCTACAACCCGAACATCATCCAGACCAACGAGCACACCGGCAGCCTGGACGGACGCGGCCCCATCGCGGGCGGCATGACGGTCCAAGTCACCTTCGACGTGCTGCTGAAAGGCTCGGGCGCGGCCGGCACCGCCCCGGAGTGGGGCAAGCTCCTGCGCGCCTGCGGCTGGGCGGAGACGATCACCTCCACTGCTGTCCCGGTCGCCGCCGAGGCCTGCGCGGCGGGCGGCTCCACCACCACGGCGGTTCTCGGCACCTCCGCCGGCACCACGGCGCAGCAGTACCGCGGCATGCCCATCGTGTTCACGAACACGGTGGCCGGAACGTCCTTCGTGGTCGACTACACCGCCGGCAAGACCGCGACCCTGGCCGACACGATGTCCGCCCCCATCGTCGCCACGACCTCCTACCAGATCCCGGTGAACGTCCGGTACGCCCCGGCCTCGATCAACATCCCGTCCGTGACGCTCCATCTCTATCGGGACGGCAAGCTCCTCAAGGTGACCGGCGCCCGCGGCACCGCCACGCTGGAGTTCACCAGCGGCGGCGTCGGGCGGATGCGCTGCACCTTCACCGGCATGTTCGGTTCGCAGACCGACGCAGCGGTGCCGACCGGCTTGGTCTTCGACGCCACCCGCCCGCCGATTTGGAAGGGCGGCCGGGCGCTGGTCAACCGCGCCAAGGCGGCGATGGCCTCGCTGTCCATCGACTTCGGCAACCAGATGACCAACCCGGACAACCCGAACGCGGCGGAGGGCTACGATCCGGCCATCATCACGGCGCGCAACATGACCGGCTCCAGCGATCCGCTGGAGGAGCTGGTGGCGACCCGCGACGCCATCGCCGACTTCCGGGCCGGCGCCGCCCAGCCCATCGGCCTCAGCTACGGCGCCGTCGCGGGGAACCGCGTCGGTCTGACCGTCCCGGCGGCCACCTACACCAACGTCCAGCCCGGCGACCGCAACGGCCTCGCGACACAGGGTCTTCAGTTCGCCTGCACCGGTCAGGACGCCGGCGCCTTCCTCACCCTGTACTGACCGAACCCCGGACCGACACCGGGCAACCGATCGGCTCCGGCCGATGGGGCGCGAAAGCGCAGCGGGTGGCGATGTCGGCGCCACCCGCACCCCACCCCTCACCGACAGAGGACCATTCCCATGCTGCCGATCAGCACCAAGGACATCGTTACCTTCCGCCCCATCGACGGGCAGATCGAAACCCTCGAAAAGCTGCTGGCCGACGCCGCCGACGACAAGGCCCGTGACGGCCTGGTCAAGGCAATCGCCGATCTTCGGGAGAAGGCGGACAGCGAGCCGCAGCCGGTGTTCCGGCTCGGCGTGGCCAGCCATTTCCAGCGCGCCGCGTTCCGCCGCGACCTGACCGCTTCCGGGGCGACGTATCCCGGTGAAGCGGCGCTTTCCAAGGCCATGCGCGAAGCCATCGACGCCGCCAACCCGGTCAACCGCGACGAGCTGCTGGCGCTGATCGATGAGTTCGATGCGGCCAACCCCGGCGACATCGTCGATCCCGACGCGCTGAACGATCTGGAAACCATCGTGCGCATCGCCCGGGCCATGGGTGGGCGGTTCCCGGCCCTGGAGGGGGATCGCATCTACTGGCTGGACGTCGCGCCCATCATCGCCTGCCGGCATTTCCTGCTCGGATGGGAAGGCGTCAAGACGGAGGACGGAACGGACGCGCCGTTCGACCGCCGCGGCGGCCTGACCACGGACGAGACCTTGCAGCACCTTGAGGAAAACGACCTCAAGGCCGTGGGCTACAAGATCATGACCCTGATGCGCCCGACCAAGGCGCAGGAAAAAAACTCCGTCTCGCCGTCGCAGTCGCACGACGGCCGGAAGCCTTCCCTGACGGAGACGAAGCTCCTGACGGAAGCGAATGGGACCTCTTCGGTGAGCGCTACCGGCGAAACCCCCGCTACCTGCTGACCGACGCCGAATGGGACATGGTGCGTTTCTGGCGGGCCTACAGGCCGGCGCCGGGGCGCATCGTGGGCATGGCGGCGGGCGTCGTGCCTGTGGCGGGACATCTGCCCGAGGCGGGCGGATACGGCGATCAGGCCGCGATCATGCTGGACGCCTTCGAGATCATGAGCGCGGCGGAAGCCGAACTGACGAGCGACGATTGAGGCCGTCCCCGGCGGGGCGGCCTTTCTTATTGGAGGCATCATGGCCGGACGCAACGTTTTCGCCCGCATCGGCGTGCAGATGGATGCCGATCAGGCCCGCCGCGAGCTGGAGTCCATCAACGATGGCGTCACCAAGCTCGGGAACGCCCGCCTGGACACCGCCCGCACGCAGTTCGAGCAGTTGGGCACTTCCGTGGGCAAGACGGCTTCCGCCTACCAGCCGTTGACGGAGGCGCAGCGCCGCGCCTACGAGCAGCGCGAGGACGATGTCCAGCAAATTGGCCGTTTGCAGCGCTCCTATGCCACGCTGGGCGGCGCCCTGTCCGCGCTCGACGTGCAGGTTCAGCACGGGCACCGCACGGCGCAGGATGCCGCACGCCTGCAAGCCGGCCTGATCGAGGCCTATAGCAAGAGCGCCTTGGCGGCGCGCGGTTACGCCGCCGCCAACGAGAACCTGACCGCCAGCATCACCGGCGTGCAGCGGGCGTGGGTGGACATGCATGCCGTGATCGCGACCGGAAAGGCGGATCTTGACACTCTGATCGCCGCCACCCGCGCGCTGGTCGACGCCAAGGTGGCGGCTGCCGCGCCGATGCAGCAGCGCATCGCCACGATGGTCGGCATCACCGCGCCGACCTCTGCCGACGGCATCGCGTCCCGGCAGGCCGACCTTAATGCGTGGTCGCGCGAAATCGACGCTGTGCGCGCCCGGTTGGTGCCCGGCGAGGCCGCGGTGCAGCGCTATCGTGCGGCGCTCGACGATCTGGCTGACGCCCAGCGCCTGGGCGCCGTGGTCGGTGCCGACTTCGACGCGGCCCAGGCGCACATCGAGGCGACGCTGAACCCCACTGCCATCGCGGCGCAAAAGGAGGCCGCCGCGGTCAACGCGCTGATCGCGCGGCTGAGTCCGGCGGACAAGGCCACGCGTGACCTCGCCGCCAGTCAGGTGCTTCTCGACAAGGCTCTGTCCGGACAGGTGCAGGGCGTGAAGCTGTCGGCCGATCAGCACGCGGCGCTGACCCAAAAGCTTAAGGACTGCGTGGGGGCGAACGACAACAGCGCGCGCTCGACCAAGCTGGCCGCGCACGAGATGGTCAATCTCTCCTATCAGGTCCAGGATCTCGGTGTTCAGCTGGTGAGCGGTCAGTCGCCGTTCATCGCGCTCGCCCAGCAGGGGCCGCAGGCGGTCATGGCCGTGGGCGGCGCCTCGCGCGCCATGGCGCTGCTGGGGACGGCGGTCGGGGCGGTGCTGTCGCCAGTCGGCTTGGCCGTCGCCACGTTGGCGTCGCTCGCCGTGGGCACCGTGGCGGTGGGTGCGCGGGCCTTCGAGGTCTCGTCGCAGACGCGCGAGTTCGGCGTGGCAATCCGCGCCATGGGCCGGGACGCCGAACTCACCACGGGGCAGTTGCGGGCGATGGTCGCCCAGATGCAGGCGGCCGGCGCGGGCGGCGACGAATCCCGGCAAGCGGTGTCCGGCCTCGTGCGCAATCCCAACCTGTCCAGCGGTAGCATCGGCACGATCACGGCGTTGGTGCCGGATGTTGCCGCCGGGACCAACCAGGGCGTGGCGGAAACGGCCAAGGCGCTCGGCGAGGCCTTCTCCGGCGGCTACGACGCCATCAAGAAGTTCGACGCCGCCACCGGCGCCCTGACCGCCACGCAACTGGAGTCGATCCATGCCTTCGCCGACCAGGGCAACCAGGCCAAAGCGCTCGCCGTCTTCGTGGAGGCGCTGACCGGCCGGTACAAGGGTCTGGCTGAGCAGGCGTTGACGCCGGGTCAGCGCGCCTTGACCGCCATGGGCGCCGCGTGGCGCTCCTTCGCCGACGGCATCGTGAACAGCGGCCCGGTGGTGGCCGTCATCACGGAGATTGCCAACAAGCTCCAGGCCATCGCCGACTACTTCAGGGGGCCGACCGCCCAGCAGATGGCCGAACGTGGCCGCGACAGCATCAAGGCGGCGCTCGGCCAGGCGCAGGCCGAATATGCCCGCTTCCAGGCCGAAACCGCCGGGTACCGCGACAAGGACAACCCCGATGTCGTCGTATCGGGGTTCACCGGTTCGGGATCAGTCAACCAGCGGGCCGAACAGTACCGGCAGACCATCGCGGCGCTGACCCAGCAGTGGCAGCAGGCCGAGGAGGCGGTGAAGACCGCCACCACGACCGCCACCACGGGAACCGGGCAGGCGACGGAAGCCGTCGGTAAGTCGGTGGAGGCGCAACGCAAGTACGTCGACGCGGTCGCTGCGACGGTCAAGGTGCAGACCGAGGTTGCTACGGCGAACGCTGCCACCCGCACGGCGGTTGAAGCCCGCAAGCAGGCCGAAAAGGAGGCCACGGCCAACGGCATCGAAGGCGATGAGCGTACACGCCTGATCAAACTGCGGGTGCAGGAGGCGACGCGCGGCCAGACCTCTGCCATCATGGACCAGCTCGCCAGCCTCTCCCTGGCGGCGCAGGGATACCTCGCTTTGGCGGACGCCTACGGCACGGGCGAGGTGGCGGCCCTCCAGCAGAAGGCGGCGAACGACGCCGTCGCGGCGGCGGCCACCAATGCCGCCGTCAATGTCGCCGAACTGACCCGGCAAAACCTGCTCAACGCCGCATCCCAACAGGCCGCCCAGACGGCGCAGGCTGCCGCGGGCCTTAAGCTGGAGACCGAATGGACGCTGAAGGTCGCCGAAGCGACGAAGGACGGCATCGGCGCCCGCGACGAGATGCAGCGGAAGGCCGATGTCGCCAAGGCGACGAGCCAGCTCCTTGCCTACGCCCAGGCCGCTGAAGCGCAGGGCAGCGCGGATCTGGCGAAGCGGCTGCGGGATCTGGCCGGCGAGTATGACCGGACGTCGAAGGCGGCGGCGCAGGCCCGGCAGATGTCGATTGGGGCTGAGGCTGTCCGCTCGTCCAAGTCCAGCCTCGACTATGCCAAGGCCGAACTGTCCCTGATGGGGCAGATGGAGCCTGTCCGGGAACGCGCACTGAAGTCGCTCCAGATCCAACAGCAGGCCATGGAGCTGTTCAAGGACACCTCCACGGATGCGCTTCGTCAGCAGCGTGACGATTGGATCGCGCTCCAGGAGCAGATCGCCGACGCCCAGGCCATCAAGAGCTATCAGTTGGAGGTGCAGAACGTCGCCAAGGACATCGCCCGTGACTGGACGGAAACGATGTACGACGCGATCATCCTGAAGGACAAGAACGCCAGCATCATCGACGCCTTCCGGGCACTCGGGAAGCGGATCGCCTTGGCCCTTCTAGAGACGAACATCGTCCTGCCGATCACCACGGCCATCGTGGGGAGCGCGCCGGGCCTGTTCGGGATCAACACCCCAGCCAACCAGAACGCTGCCGGTCTGACCGGTCAGGCGTCGTCCATGGCAACCAACTGGGCCGGCGGAAAGGCGCTGTCCTGGGCGGGCGATAAGCTGGGGATCACCGGCAGCGGTGGCATCACCGGAGCCATCGACAGCTTCGGCTACTCGGCTTTCGGGTTGGGTGGCGCCGGGGCCTATGCGGTCCCCGGCGCCACGGCCGGGACCGTCGTGCAGGGCGGCATGATCCTGGAGCCGGGCGCGGGAGCGGTCGGTATGGCCGAGGCCGTGCCGGGGGCAGCGGGGGCCACAGCCGGGCTCTCGGCCTACCTCGGTGCGGCCGGCATCGGAGCTGCGGCTGGCAGCTTGCTCGGAGGCTGGGCGGGCAGTCAGGCCAATTCCAAGGCCGTGGGAGGCCTTACCGGCGCGGCTGCCGGCGCTGGTGCCGGCGCCTTGGCCGGGACGTTCCTGTTTCCCGGCGTCGGGACGCTGGTCGGCGCACTGATCGGCGGCGGCGCCGGCGGGCTGGGCGGGCTGATCGGCACCCAAAAGGCCACGGTCGGTCCCAACTCCCAAGGCAACGTCGTCGTCTCCGGCGGTCGCTTTGCGGAGGGGCCCAGCGCCGCGGACAACGGCGGCGACGCCACCGGGGTCCGGCAGGCTACGGCGCAGATCGCGGCGGCCTTCAATGCCATGGCGGACGCCTACGGTCTGCGGGCGCCGGACGGCATCTATGGCCTGTTCGAGGGCGGGCCGAAGGTGAAGGGCAACGGTGTCCGTACGCCCGAAGAGCTGATCCGGCAGCTGGTCGGCTCCCTCTCGGCGGATGGTTTGGTCGGTCGGGCGCTCGGCTCTGACGTCATCAAGGGCTCCGCCGATCTGGAGCAGATCGACCGCTACCTGTCCCTGGCGCGGTCCATCGAGACGGCGACGACGGCCTTGTCCGACCTGGACAAGTCGTTGGCCGGCGTCCAGAAGGCGGCCTTCAAGGCGGCGGCGGACGGCTTGCAGCCCATGCTCGCGGAACTGAGGGCGGCCGGCGAGATCGGCGCGTCGGCGGAGTACAAGGCGTTGGTGTCCGGTCAGGTCGCCAACCTGCTGGACGACATCGCCAACCCGCAGAAGTGGACCGAGACCCAGACCGCGGTGGCGACCCTCACCGGGCAGCTTGCGGCCTGGAAATCGGTGCTTGAGCAGGTCAACCCGGAGCTTGCGGCGACCGTCGACACGATCCAGCGGGCCGGGCTGGAGCGCATCTACGGCGAATATCGCAAAAGCTGGGATGCGTCGATGAACGAGGCCACCGACCGCGGCTATCTCAATCAGCTGACGGCGGTCAGGGATCGATGGAACGCGTCCTGGGCAGACGACCTGTCCGCCGGGCGCGACCCGACGAAGCTGTACGAGGCGCAGGCCAAGCAGATCTTCGCCGGGCTGGCGGCGGCGCAGCTTGAAACGGTGGTCGGGTACTTTGCCGAACTGGACCCGGTTATGTCAGGTCTGGCGAAGTCCCAGCTGGAGGTCGTGCGGGCGACCGAGGCGCAGACCACGGCGTCGGAGCAGGCCGCGGCCCTGCTGGCGGCCAACAAGGGGCTGGACAGCCGCTATTTCTCGGCGACTGGCCGTGGGTATCTCAACGACGTGCAAGGTCTCTTGGACAGCTTGTCCGCCGACCGGGAAACCCTGTCCACGGGCGGGCAGGATGACGCCAAAGCCTATGCCGTGTTCTGGAACAGCCTGCAGTCGTCCATGTCGCAGCTGTCAGCCGCGCAGATGGACGACGTGGCGGCGACCTTCGGCGATGCGGTTTTCGGGCTGGGAGGGCTGGTGCGCTCGCTGAGGGACACCGCGGCGGCAACGGCAGCGGCAACGGCTGCCCAGCAGGCCCAGGTGCAGGCAGCGCAGAAGGTGGCAGGCACGATCCAAAGCCTGACCAGCTATGCGTCCGGTCTGGCCTTTTCCGACCTGTCCGCCTTGGCGCCGGAGCAGCAGTACAGCCTTGCGACATCGCAGTTCAACGCGGTGTCTGGGGCGGCCGTGGCCGGCGACTACAACAGCCTGTCGCAGCTGCAAAGCTACTCTGATGCCTATCTGCGGACCGCTCGTCAGCAGTTCGGCAGCGGGCAGGGGTACGCCGACGCTTTTGCCAGGGTGACCGACGTGCTGTCCCGCGTCGCCACGGTCGATCCCGACCGGCTCACGGCGTCAGCGATGGCAATGGAAACCCGGACGCAGACGGCGACCATCAACGCCAGTCTGGGTGATCTGATCGCCGTCATGAAGCGCGTCGAGCAGCTGCTTGCGGCAAACGGCCAGAAACCAGCGAGGGTTGCGTAATGCTGATGACCGCATGGGCTGACGGCGCGTGGCTTGACCTCGACGCGCCGTCCGGGCTCCCGCCTGCCTACGCCCTGACCACGCCGACCGGGCCGCTGCTGATCACCGCTGAGGTGGAGATGCTGCTGCCCGGCACAGCATCCGTCCCGGAGGACCCGGAATGGATGGGCGCCCCATGGCTGGACACCAGCACCGCCAGCTATCAGCTGGAGTCGGTGGAGACCCTGCGGGCGTCGGATCGAGGCTACCGGACCCGCGCCACCGATCCGCTCGGCGTTGTCGCCTACCCGGCACGGCTGGCGGAGGCCGGTAGCATCGACCGGGCGGTCAATCTCGCTCCAGGCTCGTCTGCCGCTGGCGCCAGCTGGGGCGAAATCCGGCTGGCCAACACGGACCGGCGGTATGACGTCCTGATCGGTACGCGCAATGTTGACGGCCGCCCGGCCCGTCTCCGCGTCGGTCGAAAGGTGAGGGACGTGTCGCGCGGCTACGACATGGACCCTCCCGACGCTTCCCTGGCCGATGCCTGGAGGGGATTTGCGCTGCCCTGGCGCGTCGATGACACGCACCTCATCATCCCGCTGAGGGACGCGACCTATTGGGCTGAGAGGCCGCTGCAATCCTCGCTCTATGCCGGGACCGGTGGGTACGAGGGCACGGCGGAGCTGGCCGGCCTGCCCAGGCCAAAGGCGCGCGGCGGTACGGCGTCGGCGCCGATCCGCGGCGTCTCGCTGGTCCTGATCGACCCTGCCAACCGCATCTACCAGTACAGCGACGGCTTGGGCGCCGTCGTCACGCTCTACGAGCGGGGTGGTGCGGTCTTTACGCCGGGGTCGGACTACCCGTCGTACGCCGCTCTGGCCGCGGCAACGGTCGCGTCGGGGGCCTATGCGACCTGTGACGCCTTGTCCCTGGTCAAGCTCGGCGCCACCGCCGAGGGCGAGATCACCGCCGACGTGGTGGCGGCCTTCCCGATGGCCGGCTACGTCAGCTCGGCCGGGTTGCTGGCCCTGCGCACGCTGACCGAGGACATGGCTCTGGACCCAGGCCTTATTGACGTCGGCAGCTTTGTCGGCTGCGCTGCGGCTTGGCCCTACACCGCCGGCTATTACGCGGCAGAGGCGCAGCAGGGCTTGGACACCGCCGCCGGCCTGCTCGGGTCCATCGGCTGCCGCCTCGTCCCGACACGCTCCGGCAGGCTGGCGGCGGTGTCGATGCGGCGTCTGTCGGTCGGCGTCCGGCCGGCTGCGATCTACACCACCGCGCATATCGTCAGCGCCACCCCCGTTGATTTCGGCACCCCGCTCACCCCGCCGGCCAGCCGGTGGAGAGTGGCGTGGGGGCGGAACCATACCGTCCAGACCACGGACTATGCTGCCGGCCTCTCCGATGCCCGAAAACAGGCGCTCGCGCAGGAGTGGCAGGTGGCGACTGCGCCCAACACCGCTGTCGCCCAAGCCTACGCGCGCCCATCCGATCCTGATCCGGTGCAGACCGACCTGCTGGACGGGACACAGGCCGCTGCGATTGTCGCCGATCTGGTGGCGATGTTCGGCGACGGCTTGTCGGCCTTCGATCTGGAGATGCCGACCGAGTTCGTGCTGCGGCACGAGATCGGCGACGTGCTGGCCGTCCAGTACCCGCAAGGCGCGCTCGCCCGCGGCCCTCTCGTCCGGGTTACCGGCGACTCCATCCGGCTCGGTGAGCCGACCGCAAAACTACGTGTGCTCGTGGAGCCTCAATAATGGCAAAGCATCTGTGGGGCTATCAAAGCCACCTCCTGACCGGCACCGTCCAGGCCGGTTCGGAGGTGCAGGGGCTCCCTGCGTCCAACCTCCAGAATGACCAGGGCGATACCGCGTCGGCGTGGCAGACGGCGCAGGGTGTCGTCACGTCGGCAGCGGGCGCGTGGCTGGTTGTCGATGCCGGCGCCGACGTGACGTGGCGGGCGGCTCTGCTGGCCCGCACCAACCTGACGTCGGCTGCGCAGATCCGGGTCCGGGTCGGGTCGCGCTCGAGCGTGGTGGAGGAGGTGCCGTCCTTCGACCTCGCCGACCCGGCGTCGCTGGATGTTGGAAAGGTGGTGTGCACCCGGAGCGGCACGGCGACGCGCGTCAACAGCACGGGCCTGATCGAGGCCGTCCCAGCCAACACGCCGCGCTGGGATTACGACCCGGTGACGCGGGCGCTCCGCGGGCTCCTGAACGAGCCGGCGCGCACCAATCTGCTGAAGAAAAGCCAGGATTTCACGGGCCTCAACAGCGCTGGTGGCTGGTTAAAATATAACACCGCCTACGGGCATAGCGCGGACTGGGCCAGCTACACTCCGGCCAGTACCGAAGTGGCGGCGCCAGACGGTTCGTTCACGTCCTGCAAAGTGACGCCGCTCGACACGAACAAACTACTTCTCCGCCAGTTCTTTCCCAGTGGGTACACTGTGCAGCCCAGCACGACCTACACAATTTCGGCATACATCTACTACCCATCTGGATCAGCGTTTGCGCTGAACTTCAACAACGATGGCTGGACGTGGAGCACCGGCTCAATTTCTCCGTCGCCGTTTTGGCAGCGCATCCCCGTAACCTTCACCACCTCGGCGGCGCCGGCAGGCAGTCTCGACATGTTCGACATCGAGGGTGGCCCGTCCATAGGCGTCCCCTTCTGGATTTGGGGCGTGCAGATGGAGGTCGGCGCCTACATGACGTCCTATATCCCGACAACGACCCTGCCCGTGACGCGCGCCGCCGATCTTCTGACCGCGGCGCTGCAGGAATGGTTTTCCTCAACCGCCGGCACAATCGTTGTCGAGGCGGAGCTGTACGCCAAGGCCACCAACTTCCCGGCTTTGGCGGCCTTCTCTGATGGCACAACGAGCAACCGCATCGCCATACTGCTCAACGGCGGCATCTCTCAGTTCAACCCATACATGACGGTGGCGGCTGGTGGTGCGTCGCAGGCTGACTTCCCGCCGCCCGGAACGGGAAATCCTACGGTCGGTGTGCCGTTTCGGGCCGCCATGACGTGGCGGCAGGACGATTTCGCTTTTTGCCTCAGCGGCGGCGCCGTCTACACCGACACCATCGGCTCCGTGCCGACCGGCCTGACCGTCCTGCACATCGGCTCATCAGCCGGCCAGTACGCCCCGGTACGCATCCGCCGCCTGTCCTACTTCCCGCGCCGGCTGGCCAACGCGCAGATCCAAGGCCTGACCGGTGCGGCGGGCTCAACCCTGACCGCGCCGACCTACGACAGCGGTACCGTCACCCCCGGCGTGGTGCCCGGCGTCGGGCAGGCCCTGCACGTCCTGCCGAGTGACGCCACCGGCCAGTGCCTGCGAATCGACGTCGACGATCCCACCAACCCCGACCGCATGATCAACGTGCCGCTCGCCTACACCGGCCCGGTTTGGCAGCCGCAGTACAACTTCGGCTACGGCTCGACGCAGGGCCGGGAGGCGCGGCGTGCCGACGTGGTGACGCGCGGCGGACAGACCTACCCGCGCCTGGACAGCGTGGCCCGGCGCCAATCGCTGGAGCTGCGGGCGATCACGACGGATGAGGTCTGGACCCGGCTGGCCCCGCTGATGCGGGCGGCGGAGACCGGGGCCAACATCCTGTGTGTGCCGGACCCCGAGGGGGCTTACCGGCAGCACGAGACCATCTTCGGGCCGCTCAAGACCGAGGCTGACATCTCCTATCCCTACCAAGGCTCCAGCCTGCGCGGCTGGACGGCCACCCAGACCGAGAGGTTGTGATGCTGAGAGCGAGAGTCGTCGGAAATGGAAACAATCCAGGCACCGGGCCTGTGATTATCAACTCCACTCCGACAGGAAAGCAGTCGTGGAATAGTTTCGGCAACGGCTCCCCGGCATACTACATCATTACTGATGGGGTGTCGTGGGAGTACGGATACTCAACGGTGACCGTTGGGGGGAGCACATCGCTGGACCGCGCTGTTGTCCTGGGAAACAGTGCCGGGACGACGGTGCGCCTGAACTTTACCGGTGCGGTGACAGTCTTCAATGACATCCCTCCGGAGCGGGCCGTCTTCAAGGGTCCGGACGGCACCTATATCGACGCCGGGAATTCGCGGATCGCCAACACCGGCACACCGACCGCCGCAGCCGACGCGACGCCGAAGAGCTATGTGGACGGCAAGCACGCGGCGTTCAGCGCATACCGAAGCGCCAACCAAGTCATCAGCCCGTCGATATCCACCATCATCCAGTTTGATCTGGAGGCGGCTGACACCGCTGGAGCCTTCGACACCACCGGCAACATTGGCCGTTTCACCGCCAAGTCGCCGGGCCAATACGCCTTCATCGGTGCCGCGACGTTCACGAACTGCTCAACGGGCACGCTGGCCGCCATTGACCTCTATCTCAACGGCCTGATGGCCTACCGGCTGGACCGGCGCAATGCCCAGCAGGCGGCAAGCCTTGCCGTTGCCGGCAGCGCGATCCTGACCCTCAACGGCACCACCGATTACGTCGACCTGCGCGTCTGGCACGGTGAGGCCACGTTGGGGAGCCTCGCCGTGCAGGGTGCCAGTGCCGGCGCCTACACCTTCTTCCACGGCTTCAAGGTGGCCTGACCATGGATGACCTGATCGAAACGGCGCTGCCTGAGGCGGTCGCCTCCGCCGAGTTGCCGCCTGAATGGAGCCTGCGCGTCATCGCCGATGCGGCCGGTGGTGATGATCGCGTGTGGTACGACGGCGCCCGGCTCCACGTGCCCGGCGTGACCCAGGAGGCGCTTGACGCCGCGGTGGCCGCTTACGACCCGGAGCGGGCGCCGGCCGGGCCGGTGCCGGCCGTCATCTCGGATCGCCAGTTCTTTCAGGCCCTGGCCATGGACGGCTACATCACTCCCGCCGAAGCCCTGGCCGCGGTGCGGACCGGTGAGCTTCCGGCGGTGCTGGCCGACCTGATCGCCCATATGGACGAAGACGAGCGGTTCGGGGCCGAGATGCTGCTGTCTGGCGCGACCGAGTTCCGACGCGACCACCCCATGACCATCGCAATCGGCGGGGCCCGCGGGTTGACCGATGGCGAGGTGGATGACTTCTTCCGCCGCACCGCCGCGCTCTGACCCGCGACAACACTCCAGCCTGACCGACCACCCGCCGACAAGGCGCCTTTTCTATGCCCGCGCCACGGCGCCCCAGGAGACCATCAATGAAGCTGCCCCACGTCGTCGCCTTGGCCGCCATCGGCACCGGCCTTCCCGCCGCGGTCGCCCTGGCCGATGATCCCACCGTCAACGGTCTGATCGGCTCCACCATCGCGGCCCTGACCGGCGCCCATCCCTCCGTCCAGGCCGCCGCCATCCTGTCCGCCGCTGGCCTGCTGGGCTGGCGGATGTGGCTGAACCGCCCGCAGCCGGCCAGCCATTCGATTGACGAGGTGTTCGCGCTCCTGAACAGCCTGTCGGAGCGGCTGGACGGGATGCAGCAGCGCATGGACGCCCACATCGACCAGCACGACCGTCGGGTGGCGTGATGCCGGAGCTGCCCGCCAAACCCGACGCCCAGCAGGTCGCCGACAAGGCCCTGGCCGATTGCGGCGACGACGAGGCCGCCCGCCTCCTGCTGGCGCCGTCGCTGTGGTGGACCAGATCGCCGGGACCAGCTACCTGTCGCCTTCTTTGGAGCGGCCCTCTTGATCGTCACACCCAAAGATTGGTGTTGCCGATCGCGCTTTGGCTGATTCCTTGGAGGAACATTTGATTGGTGCCGTAAATCAGGAGCGTGCCGCCCAATGCTGCTGTGACGGATATCTGTCCTGGTTGCGCGCCCATCTCACGCAGGTCAATGTGGTCCACGCCAAGCTGGAAGTCCTT